>DATLQC010000062.1:0-3070 GCA_035535395.1 Propionibacteriaceae bacterium
TCATTCCGAACACCGTCGCGCCCAGCGGACCGACGGCGTGCCGAGGCAGTGGGCGGCGCCGAGTGCGCCGCATCCGTTCGTCGATGTCACGATCAAGGACACAGTTGAATGCGTTGGCGCTCGCTGCTGCCAGACACCCGCCCACCATCGTCGTCAGCACCACTATGAGCGGCGGCACCCCGCCCGCCGCAAGAAACATTGCCGGCACGGTGGTCACCAAAAGAAGCTCGATGATGCGGGGCTTGGTGAGCCCGAGGTAGGCCGTGACAACGTCGCGAACTCGGGCGAACTGACGGCTGCGGCGAGCGGCATTCACCCCGAGATCGACGCGAGCTGTGCCAACAGGACCGTAATCAACAGGGCGGTTGTCGGCGGCCACCTGACCTGGCACGTCGAGACTCGTCACAAGCTCTACTCACTCACTAGTAGTCGGCTCCGGTCAAGCTGAGTCTAGGGCCCGGCGCTGGGATTCACACTTCACGACGGCGAGTTCTCGCAGATCACCAACCGGGTGCAGTTCTCGGCCTGACCCTATATCCCCGGCCGAGGAGCCCCCGATAGGCTCGCATTATCCTGGCCCGTCCGACCGGCAGGCCCAGCACAGCCACCTCGGAAGGATCTTCTGGCACGTGAGTGTGACCGATACCGATATCTCAGACGCGGTTCTCCCCGAGGGATGGACCGAGCTCGACTACCGAGCCATCGACACCGTGCGTGTGCTGGCCGCCGACGCCGTGCAAAACGTCGGCAGCGGGCATCCAGGTACTGCCATGAGCCTGGCGCCAGTCGCGTACCTGCTGTTCCAGAAAATCATGCGGCATAACCCGAGCGACACTCATTGGCCTGGGCGGGACCGATTTGTGCTGTCTTGTGGACACACCAGCCTGACGCTCTACATTCAGCTCTATCTCGGCGGCTTCGGGTTGGAACTCGATGACATCAAGTCCTACCGATTCTGGGGATCGAAGACCCCCGGACACCCGGAGTACGCCCACACCAAGGGAGTCGAGGTCACCACTGGACCACTCGGTCAAGGCGTTGCAAACGCCGTCGGAATGGCCATGGCCGCCCGTCGAGAGCGTGGGCTGCTTGATCCGGATGCCGCGCCGGGCACCTCGGTCTTCGATCACCACATCTACTGCTTAGCCTCCGACGGAGACATCGAAGAGGGAGTCTCGTCTGAGGCCTCTTCACTGGCCGGCACGCAGCGACTGAGCAATCTCACTCTGATCTATGACAGCAATCGGATCTCGATCGAGGACGACACGAACATCGCTCTTAGCGAGGACACTCCAGCTCGCTACGCCGCGTACGGCTGGCATGTGCAGACCGTGGACTGGACTCACGGCGACGCTCATCACTACAGCGAGAATGTCGCAGCGCTCGCTGAGGCCCTGGAGGTCGCCAAGACAGTCCCGGATCGACCGACCTTCATATGCCTGAAGACGATCATCGGCTGGCCGGCTCCGAAGCTCCAGGGCACCGGCAAGGCCCATGGCTCCGCGTTGGGTGAGGAAGAAGTTGCCGCCACCAAGAAGGTGCTCGGATTCGACCCGGACAAGACTTTCGTCGTTGCGGATGAGGTGATCAACCACACTCGCAAGCTGATCGAGCGTGGAGCGCAGGCTCAGCAAGAGTGGCAGCAGGCCTACGACAGCTGGGCGGAGGCAAACCCTGAGCGGAAGGCGCTGTACGAACGGCTCATCAAGGACGACCTCAGCGCGGGCTGGGAAGATGTGCTGCCCAGCTGGGATGCCGATCCGAAAGGCATTGCCACCCGGGCAGCCTCCGGAAAGGTCATCAGTGCAATTGCGCCCAACTTGCCTGAACTGTGGGGCGGCTCGGCCGACCTCGCCGAATCCAACAACACCACGCCGGAGGGTGAGCCCAGCTTCCTGCCGACAGACCGGCAGAGCAGGATGTTTCGCGGTGGCCCATATGGCCGGGTGTTGCACTTCGGCGTTCGCGAGCATGCCATGGGTGCCATTCTCAACGGCATCAAGCTGCATGGGGGCCTACGGCCGTACGGCGGCACCTTCTTGATCTTCAGCGACTACATGCGCCCAGCGGTACGGCTTGCGGCACTGATGAAACTGCCGGTCATCTACGTCTGGACTCACGACTCAATCGGCCTGGGCGAGGATGGCCCGACTCATCAGCCCATCGAGCATCTCGCCGCGTTGCGGGCTATCCCCGGGCTGGACGTGGTACGGCCGGCGGACGCCAACGAGACTGCGGCAGCATGGGCGACGATCCTGAAGAACAAGGACAGGCCAGCCGGGCTGGCCCTGACCCGGCAGGCCGTGCCCATCGTCCCACGAGGCGAAGACGGCTTTGCCGATACCTCTCAGGTAGCCAAAGGCGGCTACATTCTCAAAGACTGCGACGGCACACCGGATGTGATCTTGATCGGGACGGGCTCGGAGGTGCAGTACGCCGTTGCAGCCCAGCAGCTGCTCGCCGACGAAGGCATCAAAGCTCGCGTGATCTCAATGCCGTGTCGGGAATGGTTCGACGGGCAGGATCAGGAGTACCGGGACTCGGTCATCCCGCCTGAGATCAGGGCGCGTGTTTCCATCGAGGCCGGAGTCGGCATTGGCTGGCGTGACCTCGTCGGCGATGCCGGCCGAATCATCAGCATCAACCACTACGGAGCGAGCGCGGCTGCCAATGTGTTGTTCAAGGAGTTTGGCTTCACTCCCGAAACAGTGGTAACTGCCGCAAGATCCAGCCTCGATGCGACAACCGCGACGACAGCGCCCACGCATCCGGCAGCCAGCGGACCGCACGGTCCCGCAGACATTGAGCCCGATCCGGGCGTCACGATTAGCTGAGCCCAGCTGATCACCAACCCCACTCATTCAGGAGAACTGATCATGAACGAACGGCTCAAGGCCCTCTCAGACGCCGGAGTATCGATCTGGCTGGACGACCTGTCTCGCGAGCGCATCACCTCCGGCAACCTTGCCGATCTGGTGTCCAACTACTGCGTCAGCGGTGTTACGACGAACCCGACGATCTTCGCAACGGCACTATCGAAAGGTCATGCCTACGATGATCAGATCAAGGA
>DATLQC010000063.1:0-9409 GCA_035535395.1 Propionibacteriaceae bacterium
TGCGGAGGCCGCCGCCACGGCTACCGAGCCTGCTGGAGCGTGGTCAGGCCGACCATGTCGGTGAGCCGATGGCCGAGTCCAACCTTGACCGGGGCCGGCCGAGCTGGTCGATAACCACCATCCGCCACTCGACCCGGGCGCAGCTGCAAAGAAAGGTAGGCAGACGATGGTCGCGCCGACGCCAGCGCCCGCCAGCAGCAGGAGACCACGGTGCGCGCCATATGTGATCGATGTCCATCCAAGGACGGCAACAACGACCACGACGCCCCAGATCTTGACGCCGGCCGATACCCCGAGCAGCGCCCCCGCCACCAAGGCCACCCGGGGCGCGATCGGCTCTGCCTTCGCCGCCCTGGTGAGGAGCAGCAGTGCGACCAGCGTGGAGGTCGCGGCCGGGGCCTCGAGCAAAGTCGAGTGCTCGATGAAGACTGCTGGATAGAAGACGGCATAGAACAGCCCGCCCACCAGGGCAGCCACGACACCGAGTGGACGAAGGATCCAGCTCACCAGAACGGCGTTTAACGCACCGATGCCGAACGATGCAAGATTGGCGACCTCCATGCCGTATGGGTCGCCGATCACTCGTCCCAGCGCAGCAAACGGTACGAGCGCGACAACAATGCCCGGCGGGTGCAGGAAGAGGAAATCCCGATACGGCAACAGCCCATGCGCCAGGCCGGCAGCCGCCGAATAGTAGACAGCGCCGTCATAGCTATTCGTCCCGCGCAGACCGGCACCGCGTACCACAGGCACCCGACGGGCCACGTAAGCGACCGCCCCGATCAACACCGCCAACGCCACCCCTGGCAACCGCGTGGCAAGGGGTGGTTTCGCTAACGAGCCTTCCGAATCAGTCATCGGCCGAGCGAATGCCGCGTTGCTTTCGGTATTCGCGCCAGGTGAGGACCACGATGAGGACGTCGAAGATCGTCAGTGCAATCAAACCCGGACTTGGGCCGAGAACAATCAGATACCCCTGGTAGGCGATGAACGCGAGCAGCATGGCGATCATCCACGGGTACGCCCACAGCTTGTTGCGCAGCAGCGCGATTACTAGCGTCACTTTCACCACGCCGTGGAGTAGCAGATAGACCGCGCCGAAGGTGAGGCCTGCCCCGGTGAGGCCGCCCGCCGTGTGCAGCAGGCGGGTGGCGATGAGGTCGTGAGGGTCCTCGGACAGCTCGCCCTCGGTCAGAGTCCGGACGACGCCCTTGATGGCGGCCGGCGACACGATCAGCAGCAGCACACCACCCACCAGCTCCAGCAAACCGTTAAGGCCCTTCAGGACGATCCCGACTTCGAATACCCAGTCCAGGAAGTCCCTCGGGTGGAACATCCCGGAACGACGGCGGTGAGATCGCACCGGGGCGCGCCCGGGGGGAGTCATGTCCGGGCTTCTCACGATGAGGGAGGAATTGGGCATTCATGCCACCCTGAGGGAGGTGACGCACGTACGAGTGGCCCGTCGGGGGCGGGTAAGGGCAACAGTGCCGACGAGGGCCGGCTCGACCCCGCACCTGGAACGAATGATTTCTGTGCCCATGCAACCAGGGTCCCCGAGACCCGCTGAGACGAATCTAAGTTCGAACCGCCGACCCATTGAGCGGGTCAGGACTGGCGCAGCAGACCCGAAGGCTGCTGCGCCGCAACCGCACGAGCGCGATGAACAAATCCGGCTGAACCCCATGGCCGCTGCCAAGGCGACGGCCAGGACGACGCACAGGTCGATGCCGAGGCGGCTGGTGAGCCGACTTGCGACGAGGTAGGCGACCATGCCGGCGATGACGGTGCTGTTCAGCGTGTGACCGGAAGGAAAGGAAAACGCGTGCTCGTACGGTGGTACCCGCTGACTCCAAGGATTTACGCGATGAGACGGCTGCGGAGATCGGGCGGGAGCAACCTGGAGGCCTTCATGAGCTGATAGGCCACGACTACGGTGACGGTTTCCGCGGCCAGCAGGCCAATGAGAACGAGGACCTGCACGGCGCCAGCCTGGATCGCAGTTCCGCCGCCCAGCAGCACCCCGACAAAGGCGCCGGGCAACGTGACCAACCCCACGGTGCGCGTCTGATCGAGTGCCGGCACTAGGGCTTCTGGCAATCGACGCTCAACCACCTCGCCGATCGCGGTCGGTCGGGGTAGACCGATGGAGAGCGCTGCCTCGTAGCTCCCGTGTTCCTCACGTAGTGCAGCAAAGCACCGTCGACCGGTCAACGACTGTGCCGACATAGATCCGCCGATGATGATCCCTGCCATCGGTACCAGAGACGCCCCATTCCAAGGCACCGCGCCAGAAAGGAAGATCACCGTGAGAACGGGCACCACGCCACACGCGATCGCCACGGCGACCCACGGCCAGGCCCGCGGGGCCTCGATACGCCGTGAGGACGTGAAGACTGCGACACCGAACATGAAGACGGCAAAGACCAAAGACCAGGCCAGCTGGCTGAGGACTGCGGTGATCACCAAAGCGACCGCTGCTAGTTGCACAACGGCACGTACGGCCGCTGTGGCGATGGAACGCTCGACCTTCAACCGGCCCACCCAGGAAGCGGCAATGGCCAGCATGACCAAGATCACCAGAGCGATAAAAAGAGGCAATCCCGGCTGATGGGTCACAACTCAGTCTCCCAGCAGACGGCGAGACAGCCGAGATGGTCAACCCTTCGGCGGCGAACCGGAATCGTACGACGTTGCCTACTGGGACGAGGCCGCGTAGATCTCCGATCTCGAGGCCGGCAGGACAGGGTGTCGGCCGTCCCGGCTTCGTCGATGATCACCGACGTCGACCCGCGGATGCTTCTTGCACCCCCGGTTGGACTCGAACCTACGACCGGCAGACTAGAAACAGACCAAGATCAACAATTAGAGAGCGTGACCATTCCTAGTGAAATGCCAATTCGGGGCCATGTGACGCGCTCGCGATGAGCAAGTATTAGAGCCCGACAGAGACCATGTAGAGAAGCCATATGGGAGCGCCCAATGATCTTGAAAGTCGCTGTCCACAGGTTTCTTGGGCCAGTTCGTGACACCAATTTGCGTGGCGCCCAGCCCGCAAGGTCCTCAACCAACGATCCGACTTTGGCCGACGTCCAGCCTTTTCATAACTCAGCTAATCAACGGGATGGTCTAACACGTCGATGCGGCGCACAATCAAGGAATGCGGCTGATCGAGCGGGAGAGCCAGCTGGCCGCGTTGTATCAGTACGCGGGCGAGGCCAGCCAGGGGCAGGGCAGACTCGTGCTCATCTCCGGTGAAGCTGGCGTAGGCAAATCGGTACTACTGGAGGAGTTTGCCCAAGAGTTGGACGAGGCTCGCTGGCTCTGGTCAGGCTGTGATGGGTTGTTTACGCCAGCCGCGCTCGGCCCGCTACTCGATATCGCCAGCCGACTAGATGGCGAGCTACTGCAGCTCTGCCGCGCTGAGGCGAAAAGAGATCAGCTCTACGGCGCACTGCTACGACAACTCAGTGACCTGCGACCTCGCACGGTCATCGCGATCGAGGACGTGCATTGGGCTGATGAGGCAACGCTGGATCTGCTGAGCTACCTCGGCAGGCGGATCCAGCACTTGGGGGTGCTCCTCCTCGTCACGTATCGCGACGACGCCCTCGTGACCAACGATCTACTGCGGCTGACATTTGGGGCACTAGCGAGCCAGCGGGCGACCCGTCGGCTAAGTCTGCCAACGCTGTCAATCAGTGGCGTTGCGACCTTGGCAAACGGCAGCGGGATCGACCCGACCGAACTCCACCGGCTGACCGCCGGCAACCCGTTCTTCGTTACCGAGTTGCTGCAAGCCGGCAGCGACGGCCTGCCTGTCTCGGTTCGCGATGCGGTCCTTGCCCGTACCCGGACGTTGAGTACACAGGCGCGCGATGCGCTCGATACCGCGGCACTGATCGGTGCTCGGATGCAAGCTGAGCTGCTCGTGTCGTTGATCGACAATCCGCTCGTCACCGATGAGCTGATCAGCGACGGGTTGTTGATCAAGGACGGAGATGATCTTCGATTCCGCCATGAGATAGCGCGAGTCGCGATTGAGGGGGCCATTCCGCCGTACCGAAAGGCGGCCATTCACACCAAGATCATCGAAGCGCTGCTCGCCTCCGGCAGCGACGACGACGCACGGTTGGCGTTCCATGCCGAGGGTGCGGGGAATGCCGAGCTCGTCCTCACCTACGCGCCGAGGGCGGGCCGTCGTGCCGCTGCACTGGGTGCGCGCCGCGAGGCCGCGGCCCAGTACGAGCGTGCCCTGCGTTTTGTGCCAGCGACCGATGTCCGCACGCGGGCCGAGTTGCTGGACAACTTGGCCAAGCAACTTAGCTTCTTTGAGGAATGGGAGGAAAAGTGCTCTGAAGCCGTAGCGCTGTGGAATGCGCTCGGCGACTCCAGCCGCGAGTCTGATTCGCTTCTCAGTCTTGCGTGGGGTAGCTGGTGGCTATGTCGAGGCACGGACTTTAGGCAGGCAGGGGAGGCAGCGCTGAAGCTGGCAGAGCCGCTCGGCCCGAGCCCCCAGCTGGCATGGGCATCGAACACCCTCGCATTTCGCCGCATGAACGAAGGTCGCTACCAGGACAGCCTCAGCCTCATCCGACACGTTCACGGGATGGCAGCACAACTCGGCCTGGGTGATGTGATCAGCGATTGCCTGACCCTGGAAGCCCAAGTGGTCCGAGCCCTGGGTGAGGATTGGACTGCCCCGATGGGGGCAGCGCTTCAGATCGCGCTGTCCGGCGGGCATGAGTTTTGGGCCTATAACGCTTTCCTCTTCCTGTACATCCTGTACTGCGCTGATCTGCGCAACGATGAGGCTGAACAGATCTTCAACGATGCCCTGGCCTACTGCGACTTACATGACGTTGGCAAACCTTGTTTGCTCGCGGAACGCGCTGGGGTCCTTGAGAAGCTTGGTCGCTGGGACGAATGTGTGTCGACCATTGGTGCCGTGCTTGATGAGCGGAAGGTGACCCGAGCAAACCGGATGCAGTCCCTCAGCATCCTGGCGAAGGTGATGGCGCGCCGAGGTCAAGACGGATATTGGCAATATCTTGACGAGGCGAGGGATTCCTCGATTGGCCTCGAGGAGCGGGAGTGGCTGATCTTTGTCGGCCTGGCACGGATCGAGGCCTACTGGCTCGAGGGCCGGCTAGATGCTGCACGAGCCGAGCTGGCTCGGATCCGCGATGCCTCGGCCGGTCTTGCTGTCCCCTACCGCCGCTGGCTAGCACTCTGGACACGACGGCTCACTGGTGTCGCGGAACCAGTTGATCTTGAGCCATTCGCATCATACGTCGCCGGCGATGCGGCACATGCCGCCGAACTGTGGGATCGGCTCGGCTACCGCTATGAAGCCGCGCTGGCGCTGCTGGACACCAAAGAGGAGACCCATCTTCGAGAGTCTCTGGCGTGGCTTTCTAATCTTGGTGCCGAAGCGGCGGCTCGCCTAGTACGCCAGACGATGCGGGACCTGGGCATCCGCTCCATTCCCGCAGGTACGCGTCCAGCAACCAAGGCCCACCCACGAGGGCTGACCGTACGCGAGCAGCAGATCCTCGAGCTGCTCTCTCAAGGCCATTCCAACGAGGAGATCTCAGCAAGATTGTTCATCTCGGTGAGAACGGTGGAGCACCACGTATCGGCAATCCTCGGCAAACTCGGCGTCACCACACGCAAGGATGCTGCCAGGGAGGCGCTCAAGTTGGGGTTGACCTATGCGGACCGCTTATCGGTATAGGCAGCCACGAAACTAGGTAGTCGCCTCGCCAACATGGGAGATCAACTCCCATGAGTTGAAGATCATGCCCTCCTACGGTCGTTCTCAAACTTCCGACCGAAGGAGGAGCGATGCCGCTCTACATGGATGTCCACAGCCTCGACGGTGCAGTCACCTTCGATGACGTGGGCAAAGCTCACCAGGCTGACCTACAGACCCAAGGAGGCTACGACGTCAGCTATCTGCGCTACTGGGTCGACGGGCAGCGCGGAAAGATCTTCTGCCTCGTTGAAGCCCCCGACGCAAACGCCGCGGCGACGGTTCATCGCGAGGCGCATGGTCTTGTCGCTGAAGAGATCTACGAAGTGCAGGAGGGGTCATGAAACTGCTCCGCATTCTCGCTGTTGCCAGCATTAGTGCTGTCATGCTGATGGGTCAAGCAGTTGCCGCGTTCGCACACCCGCAGCACGAGCCCACCGCAGTATCCATGACGAGCCCGGCCCGCTCGGCCACGGCCAAGTACCACAGCCTCACGGTCGCCAAGAAGGCCGGCTATTCGATCTTGGCCGACACCGCCGGAATCACCTGCATCGCCGATCCGCAGATGGGCGGCGCCATGGGCGTGCACTACGTCAAGAGTGATTTGGTGAAGGACCCAGCAATCGCTGCCACAGAGCCGGAAGCCCTGGTGTATGCGCCCGATCGGCATGGCCGGCTCCGCCTCGCCGCCCTGGAGTATGTGGTGATCAAGGCCAACTGGGACGCCAACCAAGTCCCGCCAGCAAGTTACGTCGGAAGCCGGGATGCTCAGGCACCGCCGATGCTCTTCGGACACACGTTCAACTTCACCGACGCACCCAACAGGTACGGTCTGCCGCCGTTCTACTCACTGCATGCCTGGATCTGGAAGCAAAACCCTGCCGGCACCTTCCAGATGTGGAACCCAAGCGTTCACTGCGCGACCTAGCGCGTACACCTTATGACGTCAGGATCGACACATGATTTCTGACATCTGCATCAGTCGCTTGTGAGTAAATGTGGGCGCAGGACGTTTCCGCGTGAGCTGGACTTGTCATTCGCCCACATTTACGGCAAGCGATGCTTTGCGCCCCGTAGGACTCGCACCTACGTCTGACAGACTAGAAACAGACCATGATCAACAAAGAGTCTGCGTAACCATATTTCCTAGTGAAAAGCTAATTCGGGGTCACATGAGGCGCTCGCGATGAGCAAGATTAGAGCCCGACAGAGACCATGCGGGGAGTCATGTGGAGAGCGCCCAATGATCTTGAAAGTCGCCGTGCCCCAGATCTTTGTGTCGCGCCAATCTGCGTAAAGCGAGGCGGGTAAGGTGCTCGGCCAACGTTCCGACCCTAGCCGAGTCCAGCCTCAGTTGAGTTGGTCAACAAACGTAGATCACAGCGGCATCCGAAACTCCTCGGACCTGCCCGTACGGGAGACGGCGGACGGCAGCGCTACCGTCGGTGGCCGCGGTCGCGAAGGCCGGTCATCGCATGGGCAAGGCCGCAGCTCTCCTGCGATAGTCCCGCTGCCGAAGGAGCTCGGCGATGGTGACCTGGATGGCGCCCGCCACAGGCATGGCGAGCAGAGCGCCCACGATGCCGGCCAGTTCGGTACCGAGGAGGATGGCGATGATCACTACGAGCGGCGATAACTTGAGCGCTCGACCGTAGATCAGGGGGCGCAGCGTGTGGCCCTCGAGGAGGTGGTACCCGACGAGCACCCCGAGGATGACCAGCCCCGGAATGATGCCCTGCGTGAGCCCAATGAGCGTTAGGACGACAGTCGCCACGACGGGTCCCAGATAGGGCACAAGTTCCAAGACGACCACGAAGACTCCCAGTGGCAGTGCGAACGGCACTCCCGTGGCCAGCAGCAGCACTGTTGCCACAAAGCCGGCCAGAAGGCTGGCGAGTAGGTTGCCGGTGACGAACCCTCCGACCGCCTTGTAGATGCCCGAGCCGATCCGCTCAATCGATCCACGGGTGCTGTCGGGAAGCAGCGAGGTCAATCGACGGCGCCAGTCCGGCCCCTCCAGCAGCATGAAGAGGGTCAAGAAGGCGATGAGAATGACGCCGACAAGGCTGGTGGCAATCCGCTTGATGACCTCGAGCCCGGAGGCAGCCGCCCCGCTCCACTTAGTCAGGTCCAGGCCGTTGGTTGCAGCCTCGACTCGCTCCACGATTTGATATTTCCTTTCCAGCACACCGGCCGGACCGGTGCCCTGACGCAGCTTGGCGACGAAGTCAGGTGCCGCGTTGATCAGAGTGGTGAGTTGCGAGACCAAGGGTGGGATGAGTACCAACACGAGCAGTGCCAGGACAACCAGGGCCGCGATGTAGACGGCTAAGACTGCCCAGTGACGTTTGAACCCCCGGCTTTGAAAGAACTCCACTGCTGGGTTCAGGGCGAGGGCGAAGAACAACGCAATGGCGATCACGGTCAGCCCGTAGGATGCCAAGAAGAAGAAGCTGACAACTCCAGCAACCGCCACCAAGACGAGCAAGACGATCAGCACCGAGCGCGGGCGAATCACCAGGACCCGCTGGGGAATCGGTTTGCGGGGGGCGGGCTCATCCTCCGGGACAGCGTCTTTCGATACGGCCGGGTCGGCCTCCTTTTCGCCCTCGGCTTGAGGCCCTGGGAGGTGGCTCAAGCCGTCAGCTCGATTGACAGCCCAGGGACTGATGCGGCGGGCGATATTGGGAATGCGCATGACATCCCTCTCTTTCAGGGCCGCTAGAGGGTCACCTCTCCAAGAGCCTAGGCAGCTCTGCCGGCATATCGATCATTTGCCCCGTTACATCGCCGAGGAAACCGCTGGGTCGACCTATCCGGACCTGGCAAGAGCGCTGATCATTGGCGAGAAGACCTCTCTTCGCATGTCTGGCGCCTACCTCAAGACGGCCACATCGAGGCGGCGCACCGGTCGCCGCAGCCATACAAGATCAACTTGCTATCTCGGCGAGCCATATATATTGCGCCCCCGGTAGGACTCGAACCTACGACCGACAGATTAGAAACAGACCATGATCAACAATGAACTAGCGTGACCATATTACCTAGTGAAACGGCATTTCCGGGGTCGTTTGACGTGCTCGCCATGAGCAAGAATTAGGGCTCGATAGAGACCATGTAGGGAGTCATGTGGGGAGCGCCCATGATCTTGAAAGTCGCGGTCCCCAGGTGTCTGGGTCCCGTCCGTGACACCAATCTGCGTGAGCGCCGGCCCGCAAGGTCCCTCGGCCAACGTTCCGACCTTAGCCGAGGTCGGGCCAGTGGGGGCCCGAGCAGTTGATCAAGATGGCCACCGGCCAACTCCCCGAGCTTCCAGCCGCCGCCAATGGGGACACCCGTGAGACAAACAACGCCTTGGACTATCGCGACCCAGCCGGCTCGGTGCGAACGCCGCGTCTAGGGTCTTGCGAAGTGCCTATGCGGAGTGGACGGTGAACCTGTTCCGCAGCACCGAATCGTCTGACGCTTCTATGTTTGTCAAGCGGGCGTCGGAGCTGCCGATGTCTGGGCGGTGAGGGTGGTGCTGGCGTTGAGGGCGCGGTAGAGCTGGCGGGCGATGTAGCGCTTGAGGCACCGCTGGATCTCACGGCTGGATTTGCCCTCGGCTGTGCGACGGGCGACGTAGTTCTTTGTGGTGGGGCAGCACCGCATGCG
>DATLQC010000064.1:0-19349 GCA_035535395.1 Propionibacteriaceae bacterium
TGGGCCGGATCACGGGCCGGCTGACACCGGAGCAGGTCGCGACTGAATACAGTGCCTGCATCGAGCAGGCCTCATTCCTCTGATTAGTCACAGGCTGATCTACGGTGGAGGCCATGGCTGCCTTTCCCGGCCGACGGCCGCAGACCCTACTCGAACTTGACCTGACCGAGCCTCTCGTTGCTCCCGAGGCAGATGATCCACTTGCACGGCTGCGGGCTCGCAGCCGCCGATTGCTGCGCCCCACCCTGCGCGCCCTGCATGAAGCGGCGGAGGACCGGCATGTCGTCGGCCTGATCGCCAAGGTAGGTGGGATGTGGCCGTGGGCCACCATGCAGGAGCTGCGACGCGGCGTACAGGCCTTCGGTGCCAGCGGCAAGCCGACGCTGGCGTGGGTGGAAACCTTCGGCGAACTCGGGTCGCGCGGCATGGCGGCCTACGTGTTGGCAACGGCCTTTGGCGAGCTGTGGTTGCAGCCCGGCGGTGAAGTCGGGCTACTTGGCGTCGGCATTGAACAGACTTTCGTACGCGGCACGCTGGACCGGCTTGGTATCGAGCCGCAGTTCGAACAGCGGTATGAGTACAAGAACGCGGCCGACGTGCTGGTGCGTAAAGAGTTCACAGCGGCACATCGTGAGGCGCTGGAACGGCTGTCCGAGTCGGTCTTCAGCGACGCCGTGGACACCATCGCCGACGCGCGTGGTCTGACTCATGATCAAGTACGCGAGCTGATCAATACCGGGCCCCGTACTGCTCCCGAGGCGCAAGCGGCCGGTCTGGTTGACCGGCTCGGCTACCGCGATCAGGCCTACGAGGCGATGCGAACTCGTACCGACCGCAAACCCGAGCTGCTGTTCGCCGATCGCTGGCGGCCCCGCCGCAAGATTGCCCCGCCGCCGCATCGCCGTGATCACGTTGCCGTAGTCGACGTCCGAGGCGGGATCGCGACCGGCCGCACGCGCCGCGGTCCGATGGGTCGCCAGGCGGGTAGTGACACCGTGTCAGCACAGCTGCGGGCTGCGCACGACAACGATCGGGCTCGAGCTGTGGTGATGCGAGTGGAGTCACCGGGCGGCTCGGCGGTGGCGTCGGAGGTGATCTGGCGGGAAGTCTTTCGGCTGCGGGAAGCCGGCAAGCCGGTCGTCGTTTCGATGGGCGACGTGGCGGCCTCAGGCGGCTACTACATCTCATGTCCCGCAGAGGTGATTGTGGCTCTGTCCGCGACTTTGACAGGCTCGATCGGGGTCTTGGGCGGCAAGCTGGTCGTGGACAACCTGCTGGAACGCCTTGGAGTCAGCACCGGCACTGTGCAGCAGGGCGCTCATGCCCTGATGTACTCGGCCCGCCGCGGCTTTAGCGAGGACGAGCGCGCACGCTTCGCGGCCACCGTGGATGCCATTTACCACGACTTCGTGGGGAAGGTGGCTGAGGGCCGGCGGCGTCCTGTTGCCGACATCGAAGCTGTCGCGCGTGGTCGCGTGTGGACCGGCCGGGATGCCCTCGAGGCTGGGTTGGTCGATGAGCTAGGTGGGCTGCGAGATGCGGTACGTATCGCCCGGGAACGGGCGAAACTGCCCGAGGATGCGCCGGTCCTTGGTGCGATTCGGATACCGCCATTGGCGCGTCTCAGCCGGCCGAGAAACAGTGAGGACCCCCGGACCTGGGCTAGCGCCGGATGGCTCGGGCCTTTGACAAGCTCGGGCCGCATGAAGGACTTGACTGACGTTGCGGCCGCACTGGGGTTACCCGCCGACGCGACGCTGCGGATGCCGGCTATTGACTTGCAGTAAGCGCCTCGGCGGCTCGCTGATAGCGCTCGGCAAGGCGGATGAATGCATCAGCCAGACCGGGTGGCTCGAGAATGTCGAAGTCGATATCAAGTAGGCCGACGTAGAGCGCAAGTTGGTGCGGCGTATCTGAGCCGGCTTCGATAATGCATCGATCCGGACCGTCCGCAGCCACGTCCACAGCCAACGGGAGTAGCGCCCTTACCTGATCAAGCGGGGCATGGATGCGGATCCGGGCCCGGTAACGCCAGGTGGCCGTGCCGGCGGAGCGTTGCACAAACCTGGATGCTTCATCGTCGGTCAACGTCCGGGGCGGAAATCGGGGCCCGGTGGGCGTCTTTGGCTTGATCCGGTCAACCCGGAACGTACGCCAATTAGCGCGGTCAACGTCCCAGCCAAGCAAGTACCAGCGGCGACCCCACACAACGAGCCGCTGCGGCTCGGTGGTCCGCGTGGTCTGCCGGCCATCGTGGGCGACGTAGTCGAAGCGCAGTCGTTCGCTGGCCCGAATTGCGCCTGCAATTGCGCTCAGCACTGCAAGATCAACGGTCGGTCCAGCTCCGGGAATACTCACCGTCGCGGTCCGCACCTCATCGATGCGATGTCGCAGCCGGTTAGGGAGCATCTGCTCAAGCTTGACGAGGGCGCGTAAGGACGCTTCCTCGATGCCGGTGACGCCCGCGCCGGCGGTGCTACGCAGCGCGACAGCGACCGCCACAACCTCCTCATCGTCGAGAAGCAATGGCGGCATGGTGGTTCCGTGACTGAGGCGGTAACCGCCGCCGACGCCGGGGCTGGCCTCCACCGGGTAGCCGAGGTCGCGGAGCCGCTCGATGTCGGTCCTGATCGTTCGGGTGCTTACCTCTAGCCGGGATGCCAGCTCTTGGCCGGACCAGTCGCGGCGCGCCTGCAGCATCGTAAGCAGCTGGAGCAGGCGGGTCGATGTCTGCCACATAAACCTGAAGTTTCGCAGCAATCGCGGAACGAAGCCTTCCGCGATTGCCTCTAGCGTGACTCACATGACGACACTTACCGCTACCCAACCGTTCCAGATCAACATCGGCAGCGCCGAGCTCGATGATCTTCATCGCCGACTCGACGCCACCCGTTGGCCCGATCCTGCACCGGACGCCGGTACAGATTTCGGCCGCGGCGTGCCCTTGCCCTACCTCCAGGAACTGGCCGACTACTGGCGGCACGGCTTCGACTGGCGAGCCCAGGAAGCCCGACTCAATGAGCTTCCGCAGTTCACCGCCGAGATCGACGGCCAGCGGATCCACTACCTGCACGTCCGCTCCGCAGAGGCTGATGCGCTGCCTTTGTTGATCACCCACGGCTACCCCTCGTCGGTGGTGGAGTTCTTGGAACTGATCGGGCCGTTGAGCGATCCCCGATCCCACGGCGGCGATCCGCAGGACGCATTTGATCTTGTCATCCCGTCGCTGCCTGGCTTTGGATTCTCGACACCGGTTCGGCAGACCGGCTGGGAGATGGGACGCACCACCGCGGCATTTGCCGAGCTGATGGCGGGACTCGGCTACTCCCGTTACGGCGCTCATGGCGGTGACATTGGTGCTGGCGTCACTGGTCGGCTTGGCGCCACCGACGTCGAGCATGTGGCGGGGACGATCGTCGTCACCGACCCCGGCGCGCTGGGCCTGGCTGGAGAGCAGTTTCCGATCCCGGAGCATCTCACCGACGAAGAACGAACGCGGGTGGAGCAGGAGCGTACGACCTGGCGTGCCGAGCGCGGCTACCTCGATCTGCAAAGCCACCGGCCTGAAACCATCGGTGCAGCGCTCACGGACTCGCCGGTAGGACAGCTGGCTTGGATTGTTGAAAAGTTCCAGACCTGGACCAACCCGGCATCGAAGACCCCGGATGCGGCCGTGGATCGGGATCAGCTGCTGAGCAACGTCAGCCTTTATTGGTTCACCCGCAGCGGCGCTACGGCCGCCCGCTTCTTGTGGGAGGCGGCACACTCCAACCTCGACTGGATTGCGCCGTCTGGCGTACCGAGCGGTTGGGTGGTGTTCAACACCGATCCGATCATGCGGCGGTTCATGGACCCGGAGCACCAGATGGCCTATTGGAATGAGCATTCCGAGGGCGGACACTTCGCGGCGATGGAAGAGCCCGCCCTCTTAGTTGATGATCTCCGGGCGTTCTTCCGGAATCTGCGCTGATACCCCGGCTAGATCAACAACGGCTTGATCAACACCACCTCAGAAGAGGCTGGGCTCGGTGAGGGCTAGGTGTGGAGGGATTGCGGCCGTCCGGGTGTCAGGTATGCGCAGCACGCTGTCCTTGCGATCAAGACCGTGCTTTCGGAGCAGTACCGATGATCGGCGAGCCAAGTCGGTGGCATAGGAGCGGTTGACGTAGGAGCCCTTGCGGTAAAGCTCGGCGTACACCTGGACCAACTGTGGGTGGTGGGTGCCCAGATAGCGCAGGAACCACTCCCGGGCACCGGGCCGCAGATGCAAGGCGAACACGGTGGCCCCGGTCGCGCCAGCGGCAGCGATCTCGCCGAGAGTGTGATCAAGTTGTTCATCGCTGTCAGTGATCATCGGCAAGATCGGCGCGACCAGCACCTGGCAGGGCAGACCTGCCTCGACTATGGCTCGCACCAGCTCGAGCCGCGCTCTCGGCGTCGGCGTACCCGGCTCGAGGGCAGCATGAACGGTCTCATCGGTGAGGGCGATAGATACGCCCATGCTGACCGGTACCGCCCGACTCGCAACAGCGAGCAGTGGCAGGTCACGTCGCGCAGTGGTGCCTTTCGTCAAGATCGAAAACGGCGTACCGGAACCGGTCAGTGCGGCAATGATGTCTGGCATCAGGCGGTAGCGGCCCTCGGCGCGTTGATAGGGATCGGTGTTGGTGCCGAGCGCTACCGGGTCATGCGTCCAGGTCGACCGCCGCAACTCCCGCGCCAGCACGTCAGCGATGTTGATCTTGACAATGATCTGGCGATCAAAGTCGTCGCCCGCGTCGAGATCGAGGTAGGTATGGGTGTTGCGTGCAAAGCAGTAGACGCAGCCATGACTACAACCTCTATAAGGGTTGACCGTCCAGTTGAACGGGAGGCCGGCGGCCTTCGGCACATGATTGAGCGCGGACTTGGCTAACACCTCGTGGAAGGTGATACCGGCAAAGTCAGGAGTGCGTACCGACCGCACGAAGCTATGCAGTTGATCCAGTCCCGGCAGCGCCGCCGGATCGCCTGCCTGATTGGAGATCTCCTGGCCAGCCCATCGCATCGCAGCTATTCAAACACAAATTCGATTACTGTGGCAAGCTCGATTTTTAACAACGAGGAAGTGGTGGTGTATATGCCGCCTTGCCCGGCGTCGCCAGATAGAAATCGGACACGTACGCGTCATCGTCGAGCTTGTCCCAGACAGAACTAATGCCGACCTTGGTTCCGGAGCGCTGGCACGTGATCCAGGCAAGCGCACCGCTCGACAGGTTGCCGGTTTTGGCATAGGTGGCGCCGGGTCCAGTCCGTTTGTTCAGCGTTGTCGTCGCCACCTGGAACGGGTATGTGCAACGCGGCAGCGGGGGGCTGTAGGTGCTGTTCGATGGGGTACTGAGGTAGTAGTCGCTGACATAGTTGCCGTCGGCGAGCTTGTTCCACACCGACGTCGTGCCGACTTTCACACCGGCGGTCTGGCAGACCACCGAAACGGTGGAGCCAGAGGCATAGGTCCGCACGATAGCGGCCGAAGTGGTGGGGCCGATGCGGCCATTGAGGTCCGCCAAACTGGTGATCTGGTATGCGTACCCAACAGTGGCCACTGGTGCATCGAAGCGGTTGCTATCGATGTTGATCTTTACGCCGCCGTACGTCTCGTCGTGATCACCGCGGTATTGCTTTCCACGCTGATGGTTGGCCCATTGGGTGTCGGGGATGCCCGCCCAGCCGGTCAGCGATGAGCTGTTGTCCCAGCGCGCGATCCACAATGCGTCCGGGCGGGCGTAGGCGGTCGAGGCGTAGACCTCCGACAAGTGTTTGGCCCCGGAAGACAGGTTGGCGTACATCCCAGCGAGGTAGCCCTGCCGGTGCAACTCCGTGGTCCACGCCGAGACATAGCTCAGCACCGCCGAACGGCAAGCCGAGTCGTTCGCGCCGTAATGCTCGGTGTCGCCGTAGATCGCACTGCCCGGCACCATGCCCAATGCCTGAGCTTGCAGAACCGCATCCGCTGCGTCAGCGGTCCCCAGGATCGCTGCCGTAGTGCTGGTGAACTTGGCCACGTTCGATCGGCCGGTGCACGGTGCCTGGTAGCCGACGTAGATCGGGATGATCCGCCAGCCCTGCCGCGCCGCGGCCGTCACCCAGGTAGCAGTGAGATTTGGCTGAGCGCAGCTTCGGCTTACTCCACCGATATAGACGCCGACCCCTTGGTACGGCGAAGAAACCTTCCAGGTCTGCATGGTTTCCAGCGACGGCGCGGCGCAGGCATCGAATGCGTACCCGCTAAGCCTGGTGGCGGTGGAGTTGGACGGATACGCCACGGTGGTGGCTGGCTCGGCGGACGCAGGCCTGATTGTCAGAGTGGTGATACCCGCTGCCAGCACGGCGGCCGCGATGCCCATGTGACAACGGTTCATCGTGCTGTCCCCTTTGACAGACCGCCCGAAGCCTTCGACCCTACCGCGAGAAAGCGCGCGACGGGTTGCGCGTAGGCGGTAGTCTCCTCGCTTGGCCGCCCTCCGTACTCAACCCAACCCGATAGTCAGGATCGAAGCTCATGACACGCGTCTTCAACTTCAGCGCCGGCCCTGGCGCACTTCCTGAGGAAGTGCTGCTCCAGGCGGCCGATGAGATGCTCGATTGGCACGGCTCCGGCCAGTCGGTCATGGAGATGAGCCACCGAGGCAAAAACTTCATCTCCATTGCCGAGCAGGCGGAAGCGGATCTGCGCACCCTGCTTGCCGTGCCCGACGGCTATCACGTGCTCTTCCTGCAGGGCGGGGCATCGCTGCAGTTCGAGATGATCCCGATGAACCTCATCCAGGGCCGGAACGTCGCAGATTACATCAACACCGGCGAATGGGCGAAGAAGGCAATCAATGCGGCCAAAGCCTTGGCCGATGTCAATGTTGCCGCTAGCGCGGAGGACCGTTCCTTCAGCTATGTGCCCGATCCGTCAGAGTGGCAGGTGAGCGAGAACGCGGCGTACCTGCACTACACCGCGAACGAGACGATTGGTGGTGTCGAATTCGGGTGGATACCTGATGTCGGCGACGTGCCGGTGGTCAGCGACATGTCCTCAAACCTGCTCTCCCGCCCACTGGATGTTAGCCGTCTGGGTCTGATTTACGCCGGTGCGCAGAAGAACATCGGCCCGGCTGGGCTCGCGCTGGTGATCGTACGCGAGGACCTCGTCGGGATCGGCGAGCCGGCACCGCCAGCAATGCTGGATTATGCGACGCATGCCAAGGCGCGCTCGATGTACAACACACCTCCCACCTTCGCGGTCTATGTCGCTGGGCTGGTATTCCAGTGGCTGCTGGAGAACGGCGGGCTTGACGCTGCGGAGGAACGCAATGTCGCCAAAGCCAAGTTGCTGTACGACTTCATCGATAGCTCCGAGTTCTACATCAACCCGGTCGAGGTGGCTGACCGGTCGCGGATGAACGTCCCGTTCCGGCTCGCCGATTCCGCACTGGAAGCCGATTTCCTCGCCGGAGCCGCAAAAAATGATCTTGTTGAGCTGAAGGGGCACCGCTCGGTAGGTGGTATGCGGGCCTCCCTCTACAACGCGATGCCTATCGAGGGTGTGCAAGCGTTGGTGGACTACATGGCCGACTTCGCCGCAACGAAGGGCTAAGACCTGTCGTGACTGAGAAATACCGAGTTCGAGTCATCAACCAGATCTCTGCCGGCGGGCTCAAGCGGCTGCCCTGGGATCGTTTTGCGGTATCGCCGGATGCTGACGATCCGCACGCGATCTTGGTTCGCTCCGCCGATCTGCACGACATCGAGATTCCCGAATCCCTGCTGGCCGTCGGCCGGGCCGGGTCTGGGACGAATAACATCCCGGTGCCGTCAATGTCGGCGCGAGGCGTCCCCGTGTTCAATGCGCCTGGCGCCAACGCGAATGCCGTCAAGGAGCTCGTCGTCGCCGGGATGTTGCTGGCGGCCCGCAAGATCGACGACGCGCTGACGTATGTCGACTCGCTGGACCCGGACGATCCGGAGCTGGAGACCAAGATCGAGGCCGGCAAGAAGGCGTTCGCCGGTTATGAGCTGGCCAATCACACGCTCGGTGTTGTGGGTCTGGGCAAGATCGGTTGTCTGGTGGCAGACGCGGCTATCAAGCTGGGCATGCAGGTGATCGGTTACGACCCGGAGATCACGGTGGACTCGGCGTGGAGTCTGCCTGCGACGGTTAAGAAGGCACACAGCTTAAGCGAGGTCCTCAAGCACAGCAATTTTGTCAGCCTGCATGTACCCCTTGTCCATGCCACCCGCGGCATGATCGATGCCGGCGGTATCGCTCAGATGAGGCCTGGCTCAGTCGTGCTCAATTTTTCCCGCGGCGGCGTGGTCGCCGAGACCGCGATCTTGGAGGCGCTGGAGTCTGGTCAGCTGTCCCGGTACGTCTGCGACTTTCCCAACCCGCAGCTCGCCAAGCAGCCAAAGGCGATCTTGTTACCGCACTTGGGCGCTTCCACGCGGGAGGCCGAAGAGAATTGCGCGGTCATGGTCACTGATCAGGTACGCGACTATCTGCTCGATGGGACCATCCGGAATTCGGTCAACTTTCCCGATGTGATCTTGCCCAGGGAATCTCGGTTCCGGGTGGCGATTGCCAATGCCAATGTGCCGAACATGGTCGGCGGGATCTCACACGAGATGGCAGCGGCAGGCCTCAACATCGCAACCATGACGAACAAATCTCGGAAGGACCTGGCGTACACCTTGGTCGACGTGGACAGCGAGGTTCCCGATTCGGTGATCAAGGCGATCGCCGGAATTGATGGCGTACTAATGGTGCGCTATCTGCCGCTGACGAACTGACGGCAGGGGTCGCACGATCCGTCTCGTTTCTTCGTCCGTTTTTCCGCACAAGGCCGCAAACCTAGGCAATCGAGGGCCGAATCGGCACAGATGCGGCCTTGTGCGGAGAGACGCAGGACTCTGAGGGTTGCCGTGTGGCGAACGCCGTACGCGGGTACTCCAGGGGCATGGCAGCACGCACCGGCGACGACATCTGGGGCGAGCGAACGCCCTACTCAGCAGGCGAGTCCTGGCCCGTACGCGTAGACCAGCATTTGGTCGATGGGCTGACCGTGAACGACGTCGATTCCTGGATACCTTCGGCTTGCCTGCTGTGCAGCAACGGCTGCGGGCTCGACATTGCCGTGAAAGACGGCCAGATGGTCGGGGTTCGCGGGCGAGCCGAGGATCGGGTCAACCACGGTCGCCTTGGACCCAAGGGCCTGTACGGCTGGCAGGGGCAGCTTCATGATCGACTTACCCGGCCCTTGATCAAAAATGGGACGGAATTCGTGGAGGCCACCTGGGACGAGGCGATGGACCTGATCACCAGCATCTCGAAGGAGCTGCTGCAACAAAAGGGTCCGCTGTCCCACGGTTTCTACACCTCCGGGCAGCTCATGTTGGAGGAGTACTACACGCTCGCAGTGATCGGCAAGGCAGGCATCGGCACCCCGCACATGGACGGCAACACCCGGCTCTGCACAGCGACAGCTGCCGCCTCGCTGAAGGAATCCTTCGGCGCCGACGGCCAGCCCGGCTCGTACGCGGACATCGACATCTGCGAGTCGCTGTTCTGCTTCGGCCACAATGTTGCTGCGACCCAGACCGTGCTGTGGTCACGCATTCTTGATCGACTGGCCGGCACTGCGCCTCCGCATCTCGTCGCGGTCGACCCGCGGCTGACCGAAGTCGCCAAGGCGGCCGAGATCCACCTGGCGCCAAAGCCCGGGACGAACCTTGCGCTGCTGAACGGCCTGCTGCAGCAGCTGATCAGTAACGACTGGATCGATCATGACTTCATCGATCAGCACACCAAAGGCTTTGACGAGCTGGCTTCGGTAGTCACCAACTACCCGCCATCCCGAGTCGCCGAGATCTGTGGAGTCGAAGGACGTGACGTCGAAGCGGCGGCGGAGATCTTCGGTACCTCGTCGGCGGCGGTCTCAACAGTCCTGCAAGGCTTCTATCAGTCGCATCAAGCGACCGCGTCCTCGGTCGCAGTGAACAACATGCACCTAGTGCGCGGGATGCTCGGCCGACCCGGCGCCGGGATTTTGCAGATGAATGGTCAGCCGACCGCTCAAAACAACCGGGAGACCGGCGCCGATGGTGATCTTCCCGGCTTTCGCAATTGGGAGAACGAGCAGCACATCGAGGCGCTGGCAAAGCTGTGGGACGTCGATCCGATCGTCATCCCGCACTGGGCCGAGCCAACCCACGCAATGCAGATCTTCCGGTACGCCGAGCAAGGCTCGATCAAGTTCCTGTGGATCGCCGGCACCAACCCCGCGGTGTCATTGCCTGAGCTGGCCCGGATTCGCAAGATTCTCGGCCAAGATTCCCTCTTCTTGGTCGTCAGCGACGGCTATCTGACCGAAACGACCGCCTACGCGGATGTGGTGTTGCCAGCGGCGCTGTGGGGTGAGAAGACCGGCACCTATACCAACGCCGACCGTACCGTCCATCTGTCCGAGCGTGCGGTTGCGCCACCCGGTGAGGCGCGTAGTGATCTTGAGATCTGGCTGGACTACGCCCGCCGGATGGGTTTCTCCGACCGAAGCGGCCGACCCCTGCCACCGTGGCACACCCCGGAGGAGGCGTTCAATGCCTGGCGAGAGTGTTCGCGTGGGCGGCCCTGCGACCACACCGGGCTGAGCTATGACAAGCTTCGCGGCGGCCCGGGAATCCAATGGCCGTGCACAGAAGAGGCGCCCGATGGTACCGACCGCCTCTATGTCGATTACCACTTCATGACCGACCATGACCAGTGCGAGACCTACGGACATGACCTGGTCACCGGCGCCGCCGTCACGCCTATTGAGCACGCTGCCGCGGGATTCCGCGGTCGCGCGAGGCTCAAGGCTACCGAGTGGATGCCGCCGCCGGAAACTCCCGACGAGGCGTACCCAATGAGCCTGATGACCGGCCGGACCGTCTACCACTTCCACACCCGAACAAAGACTGGCCGGGCACCTGAGTTGAACGCCGCAGCGCCGGAGCCGTGGGTTGAGTTGGCCCCGTCCGATGCTGCCGATCTTGAAGTGACGGATGGCGATTTGGTACGCGTAGAGTCGCGGCGTGGCGCGGTCGAGGTGGCCGCGCGTTGCATCGCTAACCGTCCGGGAACGGTGTTCATACCCTTCCACTACGGCGATCCGGACACGGCAGCCAATGACCTGACGCCGACGAGCTGGGATCCGGTCTCCAAGCAGCCTTACTTCAAGTCCGGAGCGGCGCGCGTCATTCCGCCAACAGACGGCAAACCCGGGGGCGACTGATCATGCATCTGTCCTCATATCTGGGTCTCTTGGAGACCGGCTGCGCCACATTGGCGAAGTCCTACCGGCAGGTCGCCGAAGGTCATGCGGAGGAAGCCGACGTCAAGCGGATCTGTGAGCAGTTCGCGGGCCAATGCGATCATCACGAGGAGCTGTTGCGACCGTTCACCGAGCGGTACGGGTCTCATCCGTCCGGCGAGCCGGAACGCCTGCACGCTGACGGGCTTTCCGTGACGCGTAGCGGGGGCCTTGGACTGCTGCGCGATCTTCATGATCTTTACCTGCTGGCTAGCTATCTGGACATGGCCTGGACGTTGGTTGGCCAGGCGGCCAAAGGGGCGCGTGACCGCGAGCTCATTCAGACTGTGGAGCAGTGCGCCAAGCAGACGGAAGCTCAGCAGAAGTGGCTGACTACTCGCCTGAAAGCGGCTGCTCCGCAGGCACTGCTGGTGGCGGACTGAGCCTTGGCGAGCGGTTTCGATCGGCGCCCAGATGGCTAAAGGGTGGAAGAACCGAATTCACCGCGGTGCGAGCGTCGGGAAGCGCGCCCCCGACGACAACGTCGGGTTCCAAGCGCGCTGCGTGAGCTCCGCAAGAAAAGGAGGGGAACGTGGCTGCTGCCGATGTTGTCGAGTTGATCAAGAGTGACCATCGCGAGGTCGAGCGGTTGTTTGATCTGCTGCAGAAAGAGCCAGCAACAAGGGGGCTGAACTTTCCCGTGCTGTGTGCTCTGCTGATTGCGCACTCGCGAGCCGAGGAGGCCGAGGTCTATCCGGTTGCGAAGGATGAAGCTGGCGAGACCGATGAGGTCGAACACAGCCAGGGCGAGCACGCCGAGGCCGAGCACATGCTGGAAGAGATGACCGCGATGGACTTCGAGTCGGCCGAATTCAAGAAGGCACTCGATGAGTTGATCAAGGCAGTCAACCACCATGTCGAGGAAGAGGAGAGCCGGGTATTGCCCGGCATGCAACAGCGGCTGAGTGCGGAGCGACGCGCCGAGCTTGCGGAGACATTCATTTCGGCGCGGACCGAGCACCTCGGTGATCGGCCGGGTCAGGCGAGTCGTGATGACCTCGAGCAGGCGGCGCGCAACGCCGGTCTCAGCGGCATCAGCAGCAGCTCTAAGAAAGAGCTCAAAGAAGATCTTCTCGAGCATGCGCAGCAGAGTGGCGAATAAGCGATCACCAGGAGTTGATCATGAGTGAGATGTCTCAAGCCCAACAGCCGGCCAGCGGCGGTATGGAAGTCAACCCAACCGACGACATGGTGCCTCCGGGCGCTCCCCGCGACCCGGACTCGCCCCGAAACCGCTCGGAGTTCGATGGCCGGGAGGATGTACTTCCACAAGATCACGGCGCTGAGGACGTAGCTCCAGAGGACCTGGCCGACACCAATGAGCCGGCCCATCCTGCGGGTGTCCCCATGCCGCGGACTGGCGAGGAGGGTGCGCCACCGGCACAGTCGTCGTCAGATCCCATGCCAGATATCTCGGGACAAACTGGCTCGACATAGCTGACACTGGGGTAGTGCTGAAGATCACCTCCGCGCCCATTCTGATCGTGATGGGTGTAGCAGGTACCGGGAAGTCCACAGTGGCCGGGCTGCTAGCCGAGCGGCTCAACTGGGAGTTCCAAGAAGGAGATGCGCTTCATCCGCCGGCGAACGTCGCGAAGATGTCCGCCGGCATTCCCCTGACCGATGAGGACCGATGGCCGTGGTTGGACGCCATCGGCGCCTGGATTAAGGAGAAGACACAACGCGGAGAGCCCGGAATTCTTACCTGTTCAGCTCTGAAACGGAGCTATCGTGATCGACTCCGGGGACCGAATGTGATCTTCGTCTTTCTTAACGGACCCCGTGAGGTCATCGCAGCTCGGATGGCGCGCCGGGCAGATCACTTTATGCCTCCAGCACTGCTCAACTCCCAGCTTGCAACATTGGAGCCGCCGGCCGCAGACGAGAACGTGCTGGCCGTCGATCTCGGAACTACGCCGGCCGACGAGGTGGCGGAGGTGTTGCATGCGCTGGAGCAGCGCGGGACCGAATCGCAGCCTGACCCCCGGATTTAGGAACGTTCGGCGGCCACTTGGGCGCGTACTGCTGGCGCAACCTCCTCGGCAAAACGGGGAAGTTGATCATCTCCTTCTCCCCAGAACAGGAAGGTGTCAAAGCCGTACCCGACCGCCAAGTCGGTGAGCTCGTCAGCCCACTGGTCGATCGGGCCACGCAACAGCCCTTCACGCCTGCCGTCAGAGATCTGGCCGTTGACATTGAGCACGCGGCGAATCTGGGCTGGATCTCTGCCCGCCGCGTTAGCGGCCTCGTCAATCCGGGCCGCGCCTTCGCTCAGGAACGCAGTGTCTCCGCGCAGGGAGGGCACCCAGCCGTCCGACAGCCGGCCGGCGAGTCGCAACGCGCGCGGACCGTACACGCCAAGCCAAATACCGATCGGATGGACGGGTACCGGTCCGGAGTGTGCGCCGGCCAGGCGGTAATGCTCACCGGTGAAGCGCAGATTGCGCTCGCCGCTCCAGACCATCCGAATGACCCGGATCGCCTCTTCTAGTGCGCCGAGTGCGTCGCGGGGCGTCCGACGCGGTCCGCCGTACGCCTCAATGGCATCCCAAAAGTTTCCAGCACCCAGCCCAAGTTCGAAGCGGCCCTCGCTCAGCACGTCCAAACTCGCAGCCGCCTTGGCCATCATCGCCGGCGGGCGCAGCGGGAGATTGGCAACGTCAGGGAAGAGACCAACCCGAGTGGTGGTGCCTGCGATCGCGCCGAGCAAGCTCCAGGTGTCTACGAAGCGCCGCTGGTACGGATGATCTTGGATACCGATCCAGTCCAGGCCACGTGCCTCAATCTCCCGGGCCGTCTCGAGTAGTGGGTCGGCGGCGTTGGGAATCAGGAAGTATCCGAACGTCACATCGCGGCCGTAGTCGGGCACCGTCACACGCTATCCCGCCGGACCGGGCGCACGTCGCGCCGCGCCAGGCAGCAGACTGTTAACCAGATGAGGAGAAGCGGTCGAGACAGGAGAAACGCCAATGGGACTGCTGGAGAACGTCCGCTTCGCGCTCCAGCGCGTACGCGGAAAGCGCTCCACGGGGTGCACCCACCTTGATCAAATCCATGACGTCACGCCCTCGTCAGCAGGGTGCCAGCAGTGCATTGAGCTCGGTGATACCTGGGTCCACCTGCGGATGTGCATGACCGATGGCCTGATTGGCTGCTGCGACTCCTCGAAGAACAAACATGCGAGCCGGCACGCGCACGAGCACGCTCCTGAGCATCAGATCGTCCAGTCGATGGAGCCGGGCGAGGGCTGGTTCTGGTGCTACACCGATGAGACGCTGGTGGAGGCCCCGCGTCGAAAGGCGTAGCAATGGATCAACAGGTGCTGCTGGCCGTCGACAATGAGCCGGGCACGCTTGCCGCCTTGAGGCGCTGCCTCAGCCGGCGATTCAAAACCGACTACCGGATTATCACCGCCAGCACGCCCGAGGCTGCACTGGCAGAGCTCGACGGAGGTGATCAAGTCGCAGTCGCGATGGCGGGCCAGTGGCTGACCGACACGACCGGGGTCGACTTCCTCAACGCTTGCCACCAGCTCCATCCCGCCGCCAAGCGGCTGCTGCTGATCACTTATGGAGATATCGCAGCCGGTCGGGCGGCCCTACGCGCGATGGCCTTGGGCCAGCTCGACAGCTACCTGAACAAGCCGTTGGGCAACCCGGAGCTGGAGCTTTATCCCACAGTCTCGGAGCTGCTCAGGCAGCGGAGCCGCGCAGCGGTAGCCGCAGGCTCTGAACCGGAAATAGTGCGGGTTGTGGGCCCACAATGGTCGGCCCGATCCCATCAGCTACGCGACTTGTTTACGCGGAACAGCATCCCGCACGGCTTCTACGACGTCGCCAAGCCCGAGGGGCGCCTGCTGTTGCAACAGGCCGGGGTGGCATCTGCCGATTACCCGATCATCGTGCTCTTTGACGGCCGCGTGCTGATCGACCCACCCAACGAACGCATCGCCGAGGTCCTTGGCGTGCAGACCAGGCCAGCAAGCAGCCTTTACGACCTCACGGTCGTAGGCGGCGGCCCAGCCGGGCTCACCGCCGCCATGTATGCAGCCTCCGAAGGTTTTGCCACGCTGCTGCTTGAGCGTGAAGCCATCGGGGGGCAGGCCGGGACCACCTCCTTGATCCGCAATTACCTGGGCTTTCCCCATGGCATCGGCGGTCGTGAGCTGGCAGCGCTCGCCATGGAACAGGCGATGATCATGGGCGTCGAGATGGTGTTCATCCGGTCCGCCGTCGGGCTTGAGTCGCGCGCGGAGGGCCGGGTGCTGGCTCTCACTGACGGCAGTCAAGCCTGCAGCCGTGCGGTGGTGATCGCTACCGGCGTGACCTACCGTCGGCTCAATCTGGCTGGTGTTGACGAGCTGCTTGGCGCCGGAGTGTTCTACGGCGCAGCGGTCACTGAGGCGGCTGCGATGGAAGGCCAGCACGCATTCGTTGTGGGTGGTGCGAATTCAGCAGGGCAAGCCGCCGTTCACCTTGCCCGCTTCGCCTCACACGTCACGCTATTGGTACGCGGGCCCTCTCTGTCGGAGCGCATGTCCGCGTACTTGATCAACGAGCTGAACCGAGCGCCCAATGTCAGCATCTGGCTTAACGTGACGGTCACTGGAGTGTTCGGCCACGGTCGCCTAGAAGCCATTTCAATGCGAGACTCCGCGACCGGCTCGGAACAGACCGAGGCGGCCGATGGGCTCTTCGTCTTGATCGGCGCCGACCCGCACTCCGAGTGGCTCGCCGACACCGTGGAGCGCGACTCGCAAGGTTTCGTGCTGACGGGCCCAGATCTGAGCAGCTGGCCCCGAGACCGGCCACCGCTGCCCCAGGAGACCAGCACACCTGGGGTTTTCGCAGCCGGCGACGTACGGCACGGCTCGGTGAAGCGCGTGGCCTCTGCCGTCGGTGAGGGTGCCTCCGCTATTCAGCAGGTACACCGCTATCTCGAGACATCCTGAACAGCACCAGGATCCACCCGCAGCCCGCCAACGCGACTGCGGCGGCCACGCCGAAGGCAAAGGGGATGCCGCCGGCCTGCGCCGCCAAGCCCAGCAGCATCGGTCCGCCGCCCATCCCAAGATCAAGAAACACGCTGGCGGTGCCCGATGCGGCACCCCTTTCGCCAGGCCCAGCGGTCGCAAAGATCGCTGAGAAGAACGCTGGAGTGCTCAGCGTGACTCCCAGCGCGAACACCGCCGCGCTCAGGGCAACCCCGAGCGGCGTACTCCACAGCGCCATGATCATCAGGCCGCCACCGATGATCGCCAGCGCCGCGGCTCCCAACGGCAGCGCCGGGAATCGATCAAGAAAGCGAGCAAGCGACAATCGGCCGGCGACAACAACCAGGCCATAGACGAACAGCGGTGTGCTTGCCGGCATGAGTCCCACGGCGTTCGCTTGCAGTGCGCCGAAGGCGAAAAGCGCTCCCATGGCGACCACCGACGCGAAGAAGCCGAGCGCTGGCGGAACCGCCTTCCAATAGATCAGCCGAATCCGACCGCTTGTGGCCGCCGCGGCCGAGCGGAGATTCTTGATACCGGCGGCCACTCCGGCCGCCATCAGCGAGAGCACCGCGGCGCCATACCAAGCGGCACTGAAGCCGGCGGCTCTGATCAGCACCTCGCCAAGCGGTGGGCCGAACGCGAGACCCAGGTAAAGGCCGAGGGAGTTGTAACTCGTCGCCTCGCCCATCCGGCTCGGTGGTGCAAGATCAGCCAGTGCAGCGATGGAGGCCACAAAGAAGGCTGCTTCGGCCACGCCGAGCAGCAGACGCAGTAGCACAATGAGTACCAGGTTCTCCGCGTACGCGGTGCCGAGCATTCCCAGCGCGCTGATGAGTGCTCCACCGACAAGTAGAGGTCGCCGGCCATGGGTATCGGCCAGCCGGCCGGCGATCGGTCGCAAGATCAGGGCAGAAACGGCAAAGGCTCCGAACGCGAGGCCGGCACCAGACTTGTCCGAACCCACCGGTCCGATGACCCAGAGCGGAAGGGTGTAGATCGCAACGCCGGCGGAGGTGAAGTACGCGACATCAGCAAGCGTCAGCCGGACGAAGGCGGCGGTGAGCAACCGTTCAACTTTGTCGGATCGTACGGCGTCTGGAGAAAGCGTCACACCAGCAGTCTGGGCGCGGGATCTCTTTTGGGCATGGGCAGAACTACCCAGCTTGATCAAGCAGCCCGTGCTGCATGGCGAACATGGCGGCGCCCGCGCGGGTGGAGGCGCCAATCTTGAGATAGATGTCCTGCACGTGGTGCTCGACTGTCCGTCTCGAAAGCACCAGCCGCTCCGCGATCTCGGCGTTGGACAGTCCGCGGGAAACCAGGCGCAGCACTTCCACCTGACGTTCGGTGAGGTCTGCAGGGCGGGTGCGCCGAACCGTGCGGCGGAGCCCAGCAGCCTCAATCACTGCTCCAGCGGCGTCGGCATCGAGGCGGCCAGACTTGGCTTCCGCCTCCAGTCGGTCCGCGGCTCTGGCCGGGGCTATCGCTTTGCGGTGCGGCCGATCCTCGATCATGCTGCGGTACGCGTCTGCGCAGGCCAGCACGCGTGAGGACATTGACAGCTGGGCCGCGGTGGCGCCGCGGTGATATCCACTGCCGTCAGAGCGTTCGTGGTGCTGGCCGGCGAGCGTGGCCAATCCCTTCAGGGGCGGGATTCGAGCGAGGATGCGTTCGCTGTGATAGGCGTGCAACCGTGCCTGATCTCGCTCCGCGGTGCTCAACGGGCCGGCCTTGTCCCAGATGGCACTGGACACGCCGACTCTTCCAAGATCATGTAGGTATCCCGCGATCCGTAATGGGTCGATCTCATCCCGGAGCCCCAGGATGCCGGCAGCGGCGGCTGCAAGATCACCAACGGCTGCCGAATGGCCGCGGAACCAAGGGCTCTTCAGGTCAACCAAGTTGCCGAAAATGCGCGCCACGTTGTTCAGCTCAGGCTGCTCCACCCGGCGTAGGGGGGTTGGCTCGGCGTCGAGTACGGCCTGGTATGCGTCTATCTGATCAAGGTCGGTTAGAAGCTCATCGGCTCGCTGAATGAGCAGCTCGGCGATGCTGGGATCAAGCTGGCTGCCGGCACGCCGCCGGACCTCCGCGACGGCCACCTCGGTGTTGGCATGGAGGGCGAACATCACCGCCGTGAAGGCGACCTGCATGATCCGCGCGGTCAACGGAATCGCCTCGCCTGCGGTGCTCGGCAAGCCCTTGCCATTCCACATCGCAAACATGTGCGACAGGCCAACCTGAACCGGCTCAGGCAGTCCGAGCGCTCGCGACGCGCCGCTGGCGACTTCGCAGGTTGCTGGCGGACCTTCAGCTTGCGTCCGTCTGGCGGTCACAACGGTTGTCGCCAAGACCCTAGCCTTCGACCGACCGGTCACGCTTGCGGCTTCAGGTACCCACACCCGCCACATGTCCGCCAGCTCGCCAGAGCTGCTGAGGAACATCGCCCGGGTCGTGACGATGTCGTCACCCCAGACGCGAGCGACCTCATGCGCGTACGCCGTACAGCCGAGGTGTTGCAGCAGCGCGGTGTAGACCACGTCGCTGACCTCAGAGTCCGGGCAGCCGATGATCTTGGCCAGTCGGCCTGCTACGAGGCAGCGCTTCAGCGACTCCTCTGCAGGTGAACCTGTACCGATGTCAGTTACCAGCGAGAGGCCGCCCAGCAGTTCCAGCATGCGGAACACGCGATCAGCATCGCATAGGCCGGTGGGCGAGCTCGGCTGACGATGTCCCTTGTCGATGCCCCCCTTTGGGTCGCTCGAGGCGCCGCAGCAGGCATGCTCCAACCCGCCTCGATCTGCGGACGCACCGGTCCAGTCACACAGGCACTGCAGCACGTTCGTTGCTAAGACTCGAGGAGGACCCAATAAGAACCGTCTCCAGGCCGTCCAGTGACCATACGGCCCAAGGTGATCACTGCGAAGCCCGGCGCCGAGCTGCGCTTGATCGGGAGGTTGCCTGGGATCTTCACCGGT
>DATLQC010000065.1:0-43334 GCA_035535395.1 Propionibacteriaceae bacterium
GGGCGACGCTGGTGCCTGAGGCTGCAGGTGACGTTGACCATGCGAATCTCCGGCCAGAATGATGTCCAAGCGGCGGCCGGTCCGATCAGGATCGCGTCCGGATCCCAGCGCATCAGCGCAAGAATCCGTGTTTGGACTGACTCGCACGTCTCTGGTGCAGCGTAGACGCCCGGCAAGACTCAATTTGGGATGATCGTGCCTGGCGATCACACCGTCGGTCGCCAGGATTCCCTGAATGTCTTTCTGTAAAGCCCTCACACTTACTGAAGGCTTCGAAAAGGGCCTCGATGTTAACGCCGGGGCGAAATTCGCTGAAAACTTAACTCCAGGCGAGCCTTTGATTCAGGATTCACGCCTGGATTACGCGATGACGAGGCGGCTAGCGTGAAGTTTCCAGCGCGACGCTCTGGAAACATCGGAATGTCAGGTTCATCCGCGGCCCGACCGGGTGCGACGTCTTCGGCACCGCATGGGCGTAGTCGCTTTGTGACTCATCCCGCATGACCAGCAGGTCACCGTGGCCGAGGTCCCAGCTGCAGCGCGCGCCGGTACTCCGATGCCGCAGCACGAACCGTCGCCGATCTCCAAGGCTGATTGATGCGATTGTCGGTCGCGGACCCAGTTCTGGCTCGTTATCGCTGTGATAGCCCATTGAGTCGGTGCCATCCCGATAGAGATTGGCAAGGCAGGAATTGAAGTCAACATCCAGCTCGTCGCGAAGCCGCTCTCGCAGCTCTGCGAGTGCTCCCGGCCAGGGCGCTGGCACGTTCACTATCCCGGAGTAGCGGTAGGCCCCATCTCCCATCCATGCCGTCAGCCGCGGGGTGGGAGCGGTACGGCCGTACAGCGTGATGGTGTGTTGTTCCCAAGCGATTTCATCTCGAAGCAGTGTGAAGAGCTGGTCCGCATCATCAACCCAACGTGGGTAATAATCGATGCAGTCTGGCGCTTCAATCATGATCAATAGCCTGCCGTGACTAATGCGTAAGCACTAGCTCGTTGTCCGGCGGCCCGTGTGAGCGCAGGATGGGGAGGTGCACAGCCGGGACGAGCGGGAAGTGGCTCGCGTCACCCGATGGTGGGCGCGGCTCGCGGGAGCTGTCGCCGGCCTCGCCGGTCTGGCGATCGCTGTGCTGGTCGCATGGGTCGTCGCACCAGTCGGCTCACCGGTACCCGCAGTCGGAGAGCTGATCATCAACCTGCTGCCGGCGTCGCTGGTGAATTTCGGCAAGGACACTCTCGGTACCGCGGACAAGCCAGTGCTACTCGCGATCATTGTTGTCGCAGTTCTCATCCTCTGCGCCATCGCCGGCCAGCTCGAGTGGCGGCGTCGCTTCGCCGGCGCCGCATTGTTTGCTGTCGTGGCAGTGCTCGGCATCATCGGCATCGGCGCTCAGCCAGATGCGACGATCGCCGCGTACGTCCCTACGATCGTCGGCTTGCTCTTGGGCTACATGATTTTGAGCGCGCTGATCAGCAAGTTGCAACAGTGGCGATCGGCACCTGCAGCAGCCACCGATGGTGCAGCACAATCCGCCGCGCGACGGAACTTCCTGGCATGGACGATCGTGGTTGGCGCGGCCGCTGCGGTCGCGGCTATCAGCGGCCAGCTGCTCGCCAGTGCATCGTCAGCCGTCGATACCGCGCGTCAGAAGCTGAAGCTGCCGACTCCGACGAAACCCCCACCCGGACCGCCAGCGGGAGCTGATTTCCACATCGACGGCCTGTCCTCGTACGTGACGCCAAACGACGACTTCTATCGGATCGATACCGCACTTCAGGCTCCGATGGTCGATCCCGAAGCCTGGACTCTCAGGATCACCGGGATGGTTGAGAACCCGATCCAGATCAACTACGCCGAGCTGACCGCCAAGCCGCTCGTCGAACACATGACCACACTCACCTGTGTCTCCAATGAGGTTGGCGGTGACCTCGCCGGCAACGCGCTGTGGCTGGGATATCCCATCCGCGAGCTGCTGGCCGAGGCGAAGCCTCTGGCGGGCGCCGACATGGTGCTCTCGAAGAGCCATGACGGCTGGACTGCCAGTACGCCCCTGACGGCTCTTACTGACCCGAAACGGGAGGCCATCCTGGCGATCGGCATGAATGGTGAGCCGTTGCCCATCGAGCACGGCTTCCCCGTCCGCATGGTCGTCCAAGGCCTGTACGGCTATGTGTCGGCGACCAAGTGGGTAACCTCACTCAAGGTCACCATGTATGCCAAGGAGCAGGCCTATTGGACGCCACTTGGGTGGTCGCCGAAGGCTCCAATCAAGCTGGCATCACGGATCGACGTACCGCGGAAGTCGACCGTCGACGCCGGAACGGTCGTAGTCGCGGGCGTCGCCTGGGCCCAGCACACCGGCGTCTCGGCTGTCGAGATACAGGTCGACCAGAACGGCTGGCGGCCGGCACAGCTCGCCGAGACCGTCGGCCATGACACGTGGCGGCAGTGGAAATACGAGTGGCCTGCCACCCCGGGTACCCACCGGCTGACCGTTCGAGCCACCGACGCGAACGGAATGCTGCAGACCGCCGCGGAGGCGCCGCCGATGCCTAACGGCGCAACGGGATACCACTCGATCCAGGTCAAAGTCCGCTGACCCAGAAGCTGACATGTCGGCGTGCATTAGGTTCATGATGTGCGCATCGCGGTAGCCCGGGAACTGGCGCCCGGCGAGTCCCGTGTTGCGATGGTTCCCGAACTGCTAAGCAAGCTGCGCGCCGCCGGTTACGAGATCGCGGTACAAACGGGAGCCGGTGCGGGTGCTCTCTTCTCCGACGCGGCGTTCGAGGCGGCCGGTGCGCTGGTCACCGAGCACCCATTCGACGAGGCGGATGTGGTGCTGAGCGTGCAGCCGCTCGACGCTGCCTGCCTCGCTCCGCTGCCCTCTGGAGCTGCCACGATCTCGTTCTTCCAGTCCGCCGAGCGCCCAGCTGATGTCGCACTTCGCCGCGACCGGAAGCTCACCACCTTCGGGATGGAGTACGTACCGCGCATCTCCCGGGCGCAGTCGATGGATGCCCTGAGCTCCCAGGCCTTGGTTGCTGGCTATCGGGGAGCAATTGTTGCTGCCAGCATGCTGGGTCAGTTCTTCCCGCTGAGCATGACGGCCGCCGGTACGGTCCCACCGGCACAGGTGGTTGTGCTAGGCGCAGGCGTCGCAGGCCTTCAGGCCATCGCGACGTGCCGACGTTTGGGTGCTGTAGTCAAGGGCTACGACGTACGCGCCGCCGCCGCCGAGGAGATCCGATCGATGGGCGCTCAGGCGATCGAGCTGCCGCTTCCGGCGCTTGAGGGTGCCGGTGGTTACGCCCGGGAGATGACCGAGGAGCGCGCGCAAATGCAGCGCGAGCTGCTTGCCAGCTATGTCGCCGCCGCCGACGCGTTGATCACGACAGCAGCGGTGCCGGGGCGCCGAGCCCCGCTGCTGGTGACCACGGAGATGATCCTGCAGATGGCACCCGGTTCGGTCGTAGTCGACCTCGCAGCCGAGGCGGGCGGTAACGTCGAAGGCGTCGTTGCCGGCAAAGTCGTGCGGGCGGGCTCGGTGCAGTTATGGGGTGGCGCGAACGTACCCAGTCAAATGCCGGCACCAGCGAGTCGGCTTTACGCCCAGAACGTCCTCCACGTGATCATGCTGATGACTCGTGACGGCCGTTTTGCGCCAGATTTTGACGACGAGATCACCGCTGCGATGTGTATCACCCACGCCGGGCAGGTGCTGGGTGAGGGAGCCAAATGAGCAGCCACATGAGCACTGAGCAAGGGGAGCGAGCGGAGCGAGCAAATGAACACTGACCCAATAATCTGGCTGACGATCTTCGTACTGGCGATCTTCGTCGGAGTTGAGGTGATATCCAAGGTCTCCTCTACCTTGCACACACCACTTATGTCGGGCGCCAATGCCATCCACGGTGTGATCTTGATCGGTGCAATTCTGGTGACTGGCAGCGCTCAGTCGACGCCGATTCTGGTGCTCGGTCTGGTCGCGGTTGTCTTGGCCTCGATCAATATGGTCGGCGGTTTCGTTGTAACCGACCGGATGTTGATCATGTTTTCCCGCCCCAAGCGTGCCTTGGAGAAGTCCCCGCGCCGCGAGCTCGAGCAGTGACCCAAGCATGGGCCCAGCTCGGCTACCTAGTGGCCGCAGTCTGCTTCATCCTCGCCCTCAAGGGTCTGTCCTCACCTAAGCACGCCCGACGTGGCAACCTCATCGGCGCAGCTGGTGCGCTGTTGGCCTGCGTCATCGTCTTCCTGGTATCTGACATTCAGCATCTGCTGCCGATCTTGGCGGCGATCGCGGCCGGCACAGCCATCGGCGTTCTCGGCGCCTATCGCGTCCAGATGACGCAAATGCCGCAACTGGTCGCATTGTTCAACGGGGTCGGAGGCGGCGCGGCCGCCATCGTGGCGCTCATCGAGCTGACCGAACTACGCGGTGGCGCAACAGCAGTGTTTGATCTGATCGCGACCGCTTTCACGATCTTGGTCGGATCAGTGAGCTTCGCCGGCTCGGTCGTCACCGTCCTCAAGCTGCAGGAGCTGATGACAACGCGCCCTGTGGTGTTCGCTGGATATCCGATCCTCTACGGGCTGGGATTGCTGGCCGCGCTGGCTCTCAGTGTCGGCTTGGTCCTGATGCCCAGCCTGATTTTCGCCGTGCTACTCGCGGCAGTTGGCGCTGGGCTGGGGGTGCTGCTCGTGCTGCCCGTCGGCGGTGCTGACGTCCCCATCGTGATCTCTTTGCTGAACGCATTCACCGGCCTGACAGTCGCCGCCAGCGGCTACCTGCTTCAGAACATCCTGTTGCTGGTTGCTGGCACGCTGGTCGGCTCCGCCGGCACCCTGCTGACCCGTCTGATGGCCAACGCGATGGGTCGTTCGTTGATCAACATCCTGTTCGGCACGCTCAAGGGTGGCTCCACGCTAGGCGCAACTACAGTCAGTAATCGTCCAGTGAAGTCAGCCGGACCCGCCGATGTGGCGATCTTGCTCGCGTACGCCCAACGGGTGATCATCGTGCCTGGTTACGGCCTCGCCGTCGCCCAGGCGCAGCACAGCTTGCGCCAGCTCGTTGATCTGCTGCAGGAGCGCGGCGTACAGGTGGATTACGCGATCCACCCGGTCGCCGGCCGGATGCCGGGCCACATGAATGTGCTGCTCGCGGAAGCCCAGGTCCCGTACGAGCAGCTCAAGGAGATGGACGAGATCGATCCGGAGTTCAAGCAGGCTGATGTAGCGCTCGTGGTTGGCGCTAACGATGTCGTCAATCCCGCTGCCGAGACGACCCCGGGCGCGCCGATCTACGGGATGCCGATCTTGCACGCCAATCAGGCGCGCCAGGTGGTCTTCATGAAGCGCTCGATGCGGCCAGGCTTCGCCGGTATTGAGAATGAGCTGCTCTACGAGCCGAGCACAACGCTGCTGTTCGGTGATGCCAAAGACACCATGAGCAAGCTGCTCGCCGAGCTGAAGGCCCTCACCGTCTGATCCCTTACCGGTGTCCCTAATCCCTTACCGCGGTGTCGGAAATCTACGTTCACGTAGCTTGCCCACGCTCTGCACAGGTTGCAACCTGTGCAGACCGCCAGAAAGCTACGTGAACGTAGGTTGCGGCAACGGTCGGGTTCGTTACCGCTCGAGGAATTCGCCGAAGGAGGAGCCGCCGATCTTGGTACCAGGATCGGGAAGGTTTGCTCTGGCCTCGAATGCCCGGAGCGTGCCACCCACAGCTGGGAGGGTGATCAACCGGGGTGATGCCTTTCCTTGCTTGGCGCGAATCAATGCCACCGCATCTGCGAGGCCGAGACGGTCGGGCCCGGCGCGATCGGCAGCGCGGTCATAGCCGGACGGTGCCGGCCCGAGCGCGATGTCGGCGAGCTCAGCGGCGATCCAATGATGGTCGCAGGGCTGGAACGACATCCCGTTGGGCACAAAGGTGACCGGACCGAGCGTCACAGCCCGAGCAACGGCGGCGACGACGGTGTGAAACTGCGTGGCTCGCAGCACCGTCACCGGCAGCTGGCTCCGCTCGAGGACCAGCTCCGATGCGTACTTCGCGCGATAGTACCGAAGCGGGCTACGGTCACAGCCGACGATCGAGGGGTAGACGACATGTGGCGGCGTGGACCGTCCGGTCAAGATCTTGATCATTCTGCGGGTACCGTCCAGATTGACTCTGCGATGACGCAACCGATGGGCCGCGGCATGGACCACGCACTCGACTCCCTCGAGCGCTGCTTCGAGCCCCGCACCTGTAGCAAGATCAACACCGGTACGCCGACTCGCTGAGGCCACCGTCGCGCCACGAGCCTCGAGCCTACGTACCAGCGCGGTGCCGAGTAGGCCTTGGCCCCCAATCACCACGATCCGCATCCGGCGAGAATAGTTCCCCGGGTTCTGCGCGAAATTGGCAAGGAGGTCACCACCCATGGCGGTCGCCAGTCGAGGAGCGGCGCTCAGCGCGCTCCGGGAGTTGATCAACGACGACCCAGTAGAGGCGAGAACTATCCTGCGCCGCCCCTACTTGCCCGACGGTTTGCAGCCGTCTGACGATCCGGTCGGGATGGATCCCTCGACGCTGATCGGCGGCTACGGCAACGAGGCGCGCTACACGCTCAGCGCCGAGGATCCGGCCACCATGCTGGCCATTGCCGGCCCGCCGGCCGAGGTGTTGTCCGGGCGTCCCTCGATCACCAGCGACACCGTTGCCGCGTATGTGAAATCCAGTCTCGATCTCACTATGGAGGGCGGCACTACATCGGGCGTGGTCTATCCACTCGCCGTCTGTGAGTTGGCCACCAACTTCCGCTTCCGCAACGTCGGCGGCGCATCTGCCGGCGCGATTGCTGCCGCCCTCACCGCAGCAGCCGAGCTAGGCCGGAGTAGTCAGGTGCTGGCAGCAGGTGGCCTGAGCCAACACGAAAGCAAACGAGAGGAAACTCCCAGCCAGACCAACGGACTTCACATACGACCGGGCTTCAGCGGCCTGGTCGACATCATTAGCTGGCTAACCCAAACCCGCCCTAGTGATCAAGAAAAGGACGAATACCGGCTAGCACAGCTCTTCCGAGCCGGTAACGCCACCGCCCCCATCTTCCGGGTCGCTGTCGCGATCATGCGCGGGCAGAGCTGGCCACTACCGCTGCTCGCCTTGTTCGCATTTGGCTGGATCCCACGTCTGTTCACCCTCGCCCTGATCTCTGGTGCGATTGTGCTGACCGGATATCTGGAATGGAAGTTCACCGGAGCGCCCCGCAGCATCCCGGAGATCATCGGTCTGGGTCTCGTCGGTGTGCTGGCGTTCGTTGCGACCGTCGTAGGTATCGCGCTCGTCCTCCAAGGAATCCGGTCCGGGCTTCGCAGGCCGCCGGCATCCGATGGCGCAGCTCCGGCCTGGCTCCAGAAGTTGCAGCTCCACACCAGCGCGTACGCGACGCCTCGTTCCACGACCATCCGGCAGTTGATCATTGGCCTTGCCTTGATCGTGCCCGTAATTATCTTCGGCATCTTCCGGCCCGCGTTATACGCCAGTGCGGTCCTGGTGGGTCTTGCGGCCAGCATCATCATCGCGGCCGGGCTGCTCACTTCGATCTTGACCTACGTCGGCCGCCTCCGATCCCGGGCGTTCGGGTTCATTGCAGGCACCACACCACAGCGGAGCCGCAAGCTGCTCGACGTGATGGCTGCAGTGCCCAAACCGACTGTTGAAAAGTCAGTGGTTCCCTGGCTTAACGACTGCCTCACAGCTCTTACCGGACTGCCGGATGATCAAGTTCTACGATTTGGGCATCTCTGGTCTGGTTTGGATTACCACGAACGTCGACTGAGTCCAACCCAAGAAGATCTTTCCGCCTGGCAGCAGATGTCAGGGCATAGTGATCATCGGCTGGTCAATCTCGAATTGATGACTACTGATCTCACCCGACAGCGCCCATTCCGATTCCCACTGGATCCAACCGAAGATGATGATCCGGAGCAGTTGTGGGTCTGCATTGATCAACTGCGAGACGGGGAGTCCCAGGTGTTTCCAGAGTCGATCTTGCAGGCGCTGTCGGAGACAGAGAGCCGCGAAGTGCATGATCGGCACGGAACGGTACGGACGATGCATAAGCTGCCCCAGCCATGGGATCTTCCGGTGATCTTCGCGGTACGCATCAGCATGTCGCTTCCGGCGCTCTTTCAGGCCATTCCGATGTATCGGATTCGCCGTGCTTCGGCTATCCAGGACGATCTTGGTCGAACAATTCTTGATCATGGTCAGCCGGTTGCGTTGCTCAGCCCGCCAGATCAAGCGCAGGATCTGTGGTTCTCCGATGGCGGTATTACCTCCAACTTCCCCGTACATTTCTTCGACAATCCGCTGCCGCGCTGGCCGACGGTTTCTCTCAATCTCGGCATTCATCCCTATGACGCACCACACCAAGACGTCTGGCTGCCACAGGACTGGGACGATCTCAACATTCCGGTCGAGAGCCTTGGCGGTTCCGGGCTGGGGTTCGGAAAGGCGATCTTCGACACCGCTATGTCGTGGCGGGACAGTATGCAGTCGGCCCTGCCGGGCTATCGCAACCGGATCGCCCAGGTCCGGACAAGTCCCGGCGAAGGCGGCAGCAATCTGTTCATGCCCCGGGAAATCATCGCGTCCATGGCGCTACGAGGCGCCCTGGCGGGGGCCCGACTGCGTACCCGCTTCGTCAGCGCCGATCAATGGAACCGTTTCCGCTGGCTGCGGCTACGCACCGCCATGAGCAATATGGAGAGACTCCGTGCCGGCACCTTTGAGCGGCGCGGGTTCTACGCCGACGCGCTCTCCGGCGAAGCTTGGCTCGTCCGCCAAGAGGCCGACTTCTGCGAGAAGCCATCCACAATGGCGATCCCGTGGTATCTGCCCTATCCGGGATTCTGGCCCAAGGCGGCGAGGCTGCTGAACACATTTGCTGATGGTTACCGCCCCGATGAGGATCGGGAGAACGTGATGACCTACGAGGCGCCAAGGCCGCAGCCTGTCATCCGCCAAGTCCCGCGCGAGTAACTGGCCCTATGACGGGCGCCCGTCAAAGTGCGCATAATTGTGTGTGGCAAACGTGGAGGTCGTACTCGGATTGACACCGGTACGTCCAGCACGAAGGGATTGCTGGTCACCCGGAGGGGCACCTCATCGAGTCAGCCCAGCGAGTGCACCAGATCTCACTGCCGCGGCCAGGATGGGCTGAAGCGGATGTCGAGGTGCGGTCCATTTTGGCTTCAGAGCCGCACTCCACTCGCAAATGCCTCCGCCTTCTCACCATTGCCAAAAGTATTCCCGCGATGTTGCAAGCCCGCGTGAACAATTGTTCAGCAACTCCGGACCGTTATGAACAGATGATGCACAGTTGTCCAAGTTGCCGCTAGGGTGCTGAAGAAAGCCCGATCGGCGGGGGTCTCGGTAGCGAGACGGGCAAGTCGGTTCACGCACGTCGCCACTGAGCACGGAGGCTCGCATGTCCACTTCACCGGCCGAGCAGGTCAATCAAATTCCTGAGACGATGCAGGCCGTTATCTGTCACGGCCCTGAGAACTATCAGCTGGAGGAAGTCCCAGTCCCGACGCCAGGACCCGGTGAGGCGTTGATCAAGGTCGAGGCGACCGGCATCTGCGCCAGCGACCTGAAGTGCTATCACGGCGCGGCGAAATTCTGGGGCGATGCCAACCGTCCAGCCTGGGCGGAAACCGAGGTCATCCCCGGCCACGAGTTTGTCGGAAAAGTTGTTCAGCTCGACGACTTAGCGGCCGATCGTTGGGGCATCGCGGTTGGCGACCGCGTCGTCGCTGAGCAGATTGTGCCGTGCTGGAAGTGTCGTTACTGCCTGAACGGCGAGTACTGGATGTGTGCCCCGCATGACATGTTCGGCTTCAAGCGCCGTACCCCGGGCGGTATGGCGGACTACATGGTCTACAACAAGGACGCTCTGGTTTACAAGATCGCATCTGACCTGCCACCGGCACACGCCGCGTTCACCGAGCCGCTGTCGTGTGCACTTCATGCCGTGGAGCGCGGCGACGTCAAGTTCGAGGACACGGTCGTCGTAGCCGGGTGCGGGCCCATCGGCCTCGGCATGATCGCCGGCGCCAAGTCGAAGAACCCGAAGGCGGTTGTTGCCCTCGACATGGCTCAGGACAAACTCGACATCGCCAAGGACTGCGGTGCCGATGTGACCATCAACATTGGCCAAGAAGACGCCGTCTCGATGATCAAGGACATGACCGACGGCTACGGGGCCGATGTCTACCTGGAGGGAACCGGACATCCCTCCGCAGTCAGCCAAGGGCTGAACCTGTTGCGGAAGCTGGGCACCTATGTCGAGTACAGCGTCTTTGGCAGCGATGTCAGCGTCGACTGGTCGATCATCAGCGACGACAAAGAGCTGGACGTACGCGGTGCTCACTTGGGCCCGGATTGCTGGCCTGCCGCTATCCGGATGCTGGAGTCAGGCCGGCTGCCGTTGGACCGGATCTGTACGCATCAGGTGCCACTAGCGGACTTCCAGAAAGGTCTGGACTTGGTTGCTAGCGGCAAGGAATCGATCAAGGTCTCGCTGATCCCCTGATCGGGCCCGACCAGTCCGATCGATCCGTCATGACATCGCCGGAGACCCGCAAGCTATGGGTCGGCACCAGCTGGAAGATGAACAAGACGCTGGCAGAGGCCGACAGCTACGTCGATCAGTTGGTGACTTTTCCCATTCTCAGCGATATACAGCCATTCGTGCTGCCGCCGCATACGGCGTTGGCCCGGGTCCGAAACCGCTTGCCGGCAGATTCTCCTGTGCTGCTGGGTGCTCAGAACGCCCACTGGGCACCGGAGGGGGCATGGACCGGCGAGATCTCGATGCGGATGGCAAAGGATGCCGGCGCAACCTTGATCGAGATCGGCCATTCCGAGCGCCGCGAACATTTCGGCGAGACCGATCACACGGTCGCACTCAAGACGGCGGCGGCCATTGCGAACGACCTGACTCCGCTGGTCTGCGTTGGCGAGCCGCTCGTGGTTCGTGACGTCGGCGGTGCGGAGGACTTTGTACGCCTCCAGCTTCAGATCGCTCTGTCGGAGTTGGCGCCGGCCGAGACCCAGCGGGTGATCATCGCATACGAGCCCATCTGGGCGATTGGTGAGCATGGCACTGAGCCGACGCTTGATCAGATCGCACCTGTGATGTCGGTGATCAACGACGTGGTAAGAGCCCGAGCTGGCGGGGCGCGCGCTGTTCTCTACGGCGGCAGTGTCAATGCCACGAACGCCGCCGAGTTGCTCAGCGTCCCGCAGGCCGATGGCCTGTTTGTCGGCCGCGCCGCCTGGACTGCCTCCGGCTTCATCGAACTTCTCAAAGTCTGTGCCTCCCACACTCGTGCGGAGTCAGCCTCGTCAACCACACACAGCCGAACCCTGCCGTGGACAACCACGACAGCTCTTCAGTAGAGGAGCACTGATGTTGCAGCCAGCAAGCAAGAAGAAGTCAAGGCGCAATCTTTTCATCGTTCTTGGAATCATCGTGGTTCTGATCATCGCGATGATCTTGAGTACCAAGTTCCTGACTCCGGAGGAGCTTGCAGCGGTAGGACCCAAGAAGTTCGATGCAAAGCAGACGGCGGCCGATCTGTGGGGCAAAGCTCAGACGGAGATTCCCAACAACGCTCAGCCGCTGGGCGAGGTCGTGCCGGCGATGCAGAAGGATTTGAAGGCCGCGGCGACCAAATACAAGGCCGTCTCGCCTGCTGAGGGGGCGTACGCCTTCCCGGTGAAATTCGACGGCACTGTCACAGATGCCTCGGCCGGTTCCCTCCGTCTCTCGGTACCCGGAGTGCCGAAGGAGACAGCGGTCATCATTCCATTGACCACGGCGATCAACGGCTCCGCCGTCCGGGACGCGATGGGCTTCAAATTCGGTGACGCCCCTGGCCAGACCGACTACCAGTTCGTCGCTGATGAGCTGAAGAAGCTCATGCAGGAAGAGGTCAAGTCCGGCGTTAGCGACCCGACCTCGCTCAAGGGCAAGAAGGTGAGCGGTACCGGTGTGGTCGTCGTTTTGTCGCCCACTGGTGCACCGCCGCCGCCGGCCAAGCCGGTGAACGTGCAGCCTGTGACCATTAAGGCTGGATCGTGACTGATCAGGCTGCGGTACTCGAGCAACACGATGTAGCGCCGGACGACGGAGCCGTCGTCTTGCAGGCGGTCGATATCGCCAAGACCTACGGTGTGACCAGAGCCCTCAAGGGCGTCAACTTCGAGGTACGCCGCGGCAAGGTCACGGTGTTGCTCGGGGAGAACGGCGCCGGCAAGTCGACATTGATGAAGATCTTGTCAGGTGTTGAGAAGCCAACCGCAGGCCAGCTGATTCTTGACGGCGAGCCGATCAACCTTGAATCCACCAATGATGCAGTGGCGCGAGGCATTTCGATCATCCATCAAGAGCTGAATCTGGCCTCGAACCTCAGCGTTCGGGACAACATCTTCATCGGCCGAGAGATACGCGGCCGCACGGGCGCCATCGACTACGGCAGGGAGCGAGAGATCACAGAGCAGGTGATGGCGCGTCTCGAGGAGACCATCGACCCGAACACCCTGGTTCAAGATCTTCGCGTCGGCCAGCAGCAGGTGGTGGAGATCGCCAGAGCGCTGGCGGCCGACGCCCGAATTCTGATCATGGACGAGCCGACCTCGGCGCTCAGCGCGACCGAGGTGGAGGTGCTGTTCAAGGTGATCCGCGAGCTGACGAGCCACGGAGTGGCGATCGTCTATATCTCACACCATTTAGAGGAGGCTCTGGAGATCGCTGACTACGTGGTCGTCTTCCGCGACGGTGAGCTGGTTGCCACCGAGGAAGCCGCCAACGTCGATCTCAGCTGGGTCGTCAGGCAGATGGTCGGCCGGGAAGCCGACTACGACTTCCGGGATGAGCCACGGGACTTCGGCGACGTGGCGTTGTCGATCCAAGGCGTCACTGTCGCAGAGCCGGATACCGGCAGGGTCGTGGTCAATGATGTTTCCTTGGACGTACGCCAGGGCGAGATCGTCTGCCTGTACGGACTGATGGGTGCCGGACGTACGGAGTTAATGGAAGCCCTGGCCGGTCGCGACCCTATCTCCGGTGGCCGGGTAATGCTGGGCGATCAAGACATTGCGGATCTGACCATCCAGGAGCGCATCGCCAACGGCATGGGACTTGTACCCGAGGATCGGCAACGCGACGGCCTGGTCCAGATGCTGACCGTCGGCAAGAACATGTCACTTGCCAGCTTGCTGTCGACTGTCAGGAGCCTCTTCATCGCACGCACGTCTGAAAGAGAGAATGTGGACCGGCAGATCAAAGACGTACGGGTCAAGACTGCCGGTCAGGATGCGTTGATCACGTCGCTCTCGGGCGGCAACCAGCAGAAGGTCGTAATCGGAAAGATCCTGCTCACCAATCCGAAGGTGATGCTGCTCGACGAGCCGACCCGCGGTATCGACGTCGGTGCCAAGGGCGAGATCTTCGCATTGCTCTTCCGCGAGGCCAAGAAAGGTCTGGCGGTCCTCTACGTCACCTCGGAGGTCGGTGAGGCGATCACCGCATCCCACCGGCTGATCGTGATGAGCAAAGGACGGCTCATTCGAGAGTTCGATCCACGGACCGCCACGCGCGACCAGATCATGGCCGCCTCGGGCGAGCACGATACCCACTACGAGCAGGAAGAAAGCGCAGCAGAAGAAGTGGCAGGAGGAGCCCCCCAGTGAGCACCACGACGACGACTCCGGCGCCTGCGGGCACACCAGCCGCGGAGGAGAAAAAGGGACCTGGCCGGTTCAACATGAACACGCTCCTCGTCGAGGGCCGTGCACTCATTGCCTTGATCATCATCATTGCGATTTTCGCCATCCTGAGCGACAACTATCTGACGGCAAACAACCTGACCACGATCACCAAGCAGGTGGCCTTCAACGCCATTGTCGCGCTGGGCATGTTGCTGGTGATCCTGAACGGCGGCATCGACCTCTCGGTCGGGTCGATCGTCGGCTTCACTGCGGCCGTAGCAGGGAATCTGTTCCGCGGTGTCCATGTGCCGTTCACCAACTTGACCATGTTCCCCTCGCTGTGGGTGATCATCGTCTTGTCCATAGCAGTCGGCATGCTCGTGGGTTGGATCAATGGGCTCTTGATAGCCCGACTCAATCTGGCGCCCTTCATCGTGACCTTGGGCATGCTTTACGTGGCCCGTGGCCTGACCGAGGTCTTGCTCAATGGCCAGAACATCACTAACGAGCTGAGTGGCCAGCCTGGGCTCAACAACACCGGCTTCTTCACCATTTTCGCGAGCAAGCCACTCGGATTGCCGCTCGCGGCCTGGGTGATGATCGTGCTCGCGATCATCTTCTCCATCGTGCTGAACCGCACGCCCTTTGGTCGCTGGCTGTACGCCACGGGCAGCAATGAGCGGGCGGCTCAGCTCTCGGGGGTGCCGGTCAGGAGTGTCAAGACCCAGATCTACATTCTGTCCGGTCTGTGTGCCGGAATTGTCGGGATCCTGCAGATGGCCAACATCAGCTCGGCGACGGCTGATCTTGGGACGTTCTACGAACTGAACGCCATTGCTGCAGTGGTGATCGGCGGTGCGGCACTATCGGGTGGTCGTGGCACCGTCCGCGGCACCATCATCGGCGCCTTCGTCATCGGTTTCCTAGCCAATGGCCTGGTGATCGTTGGCGTGTCGCCGTTCTGGCAGAAGGTCATCACCGGTGCAGTGATCATCCTCGCAGTTGCGGTCGACCAGATCCAGCAGATCGCGCAGCGGCGGCGTAGCGCTGCCAGGGCAGTCGCAGCGGCCAAAGCTGCAGCCAGCCAGCGGGAGACGGCTGGAACCAGTTCTTGATCAATGCACGCGCGTCGGGCGTATGCACCACTTAACCGCCAGATTCTTCTCAATAGAAAGGAAAGCGATGTTCAATCGATTGACATCACGATCGCTGCTGGCAGGCGTTGTCCTAGTCGGCTTGGCCGCGTGCGGCGGCGGAGGTTCTAGCGCGGGCGGCCAAGCCGCACCCTCGGGCTCCAGTGGCGGTGGTGGCACCGCCGGCGGCCCCATTGCTGTCATCACGGTCGATCCGTCGAACCCGTACTGGAAGTCTGAGATCGACACCGCGCAGGCCGAGTTCAAGAAGCTCGGCTACGAACCGACGACATCCGCGCACAAGAATGATCCCGATCAGCAGAACCAGTTGATCGAGACCGCCATCAATGACAAGGTCAAGGGCGTGCTGCTCGACCCGGCCGGTGCTGATGAGAGCGTGGCGGCGGTACAGAAGCTGGTCGATGCGAAGATTCCCGTCGTCCTGATCAACGCCGAGATCAGCAAGACCGGCCTCGCCAAAGCTCAGATCGTTTCCAACAACGCTCAGGGCGCGACGCTTGGCGCAGAAGAATGGGCCAAGGCTATGAACTACAAGGGCACGTTCGTCGAGCTGTTCGGCAAGCCCAGCGACAATAACGCCCAGGTGCGGTCCGATGGGTATCACCAAGTGATCTCGCAGTACCCCGACCTGAAGCAGGTAGGCAAGGAGATCGCCAACTGGGATCGCCAGACGGGCCAAGACAAGATGGAGTCGTTGCTGTCCAAGAACCCCGACGTCCAAGGTGTCATCGCTGGCAACGACGAGATGGCCTTGGGTGCGATCAACGCGCTGAAGGACAAGGGCAAGCTCGCGAAGGTCAAGGTCCTTGGCTTTGATGGCAACCAAGATGCGGTCAATGCGGTCAAGAAGGGCGAGATGGTTGCCAGCGTGTTGCAGCCGATCGTGGAAGGCACCAAGAAGGCCGCCGGGCAGCTTGACAGCGTTATTAGGACCGGCCAGACCGGGGTTCCCGATGAGAAGCAGGCCCTCGACTGCACGTTGATCACCAAGGAGAACGCTGACAAGGTGAACAACTTCGTCCTCACTGAGGGCTAAGTGCAAGGTGTTTCCTGAGCCTGTCGGAAGGGGGATCGACAGGCTCAGGGGCGTCCGGCTGAGCCTCGATACGCCTTGAGACTGACGAAGGACAGCGGCGCGACAGGCTCTCAGCGAACATCCACCCACTAGTCTGTCAATCTCTGGAGGCTCCCCATGACGCATCTGTATAACGACCCCGCCGAATTCCCGAACGACGTGATCAATGGCTTCGCTGCGGCGTACCCGCAGTACGTGCAACGCGTTGAAGGTGCTTCGGGCTTCGTCCGGGCAGGCGGGCCGCTGGAGGGCAAGGTCAGCCTCGTCATCGGTGGCGGTTCTGGCCACTACCCGTCATACAACGGTGTAGTGGGCACCGGGTTTGCCGACGGAGCCGTGCTCGGTGGTGTGTTCGCCTCACCGTCTGCGGAGCAGGTCTACCGCATCGCCAAGGCAGCGGACGGAGGTGTCGGAGTCGTGCTGGGATTCGGCAACTATGCCGGTGACCGGCTGAATTTCGGTGTGGCAGCTGAGCGGCTTATCAATGAAGGCATCGATACCCGCGTCGTGTGGGTGACCGATGACGTCGCCTCCGCAAGCCGGGATGAGCAAGAAAAGCGACGCGGCATTGCGGGCACCTTTACGGTCTACAAGATGGCCGCCGCCGCGGCGGAGAACGGCGCGAACCTCGATGAGGTCGAGCGCGTGATGCGCGCAGCCAATGCCGCGACGTACTCATTCGGCGTCGCTTTCCACGGCTGTACGCTCCCCGGTGCCGACAAGCCGCTGTTCACGGTCGACGAGGGCCACATGGACTTCGGGCTGGGTATTCATGGCGAGCCCGGAATCACGTCGGCTCCCTGGATGTCGGCCAAGGACCTGGCCGCAAAGCTCGTCGAGACCGTCCTTGCCGAGCGTCCAGAGGGAGCAAGGGGCCGCGCTGCGGTACTTGTTAACGGACTTGGCGCTACCAAGTACGAAGAACTCTTCGTGCTGTACGGCCATATCAACGAACTTCTCGAAGCAGCTGGAGTGGTGCAGGTAGCGCCGGAGGTTGGCGAACTGGTCACCAGCCTCGATATGGCAGGCTGCTCGCTTTCGGTCACCTGGCTCGACGAGGAACTCGAAGGCTACTGGGTTGCCCCTGCCGAGACCGCGGCTTTCCGGCGCGGCACCGCCGTCGTGAGCGTGAAGTTCACAACCCGGCGCACCGCGGCCGCCCATGTAGCAGAAACAGTGACGCCGGAGGCAAGCGAGGAATCCGTCGCAGCCGCTGTGGTGGCGCGTAAGGCAGTCGATGCGATTTACGCCACGATCGAGGAGAACAAAGACTATCTCGGTCAGATCGACGCGATAGCAGGCGATGGTGATCATGGGATCGGCATGTCGCGCGGCTCTAAGGCGGCCGCAGAGGCTGCGAACGAGACTCAAGGCGGGGTCGAGACGGTGCTGGCGGCCGCGGGCCACGCCTTCGGTGATAAGGCTGGTGGCACCAGCGGCATCCTGTGGGGCCTGCTCCTTGAGGGCGTCGGCAAGAGTCTCGGCAACACTGAAGCGGTGACCTCGAGGCGCCTTGCTGACGCGGTGCAGAGCTCGGCAACGCACTTGCAGGGTTTCAGCAAGGCTCAGCTCGGCGACAAGACCATGCTGGATGCCTTGTTCCCGTTCGTGGATACGCTGGTCGAACAGGTCGATGCGGGGGCGTCCGCTTCCGATGCATGGCGGTCGGCGGCCGATGCCTGCCGGACTGCAGCGGAGGCAACCGCATCGCTGGTTCCAAAGATCGGTAGGGCGCGGCCGTTGGCAGAGCGCAGCGTTGGCACACCAGATCCAGGCGCCGTGTCGCTTGGCCTGATTGTTACCGCGATCAGCGATGTGCTTGGCGAACCGGAGGCTGATGCTTCAGCGCCAGAGCGGATGGATACAGAGTCCATGGACAAGGAAGGACAACCCAGATGAGCGAGCACATTCGGCTGTTGCTGGGCAGCGACAGCGCGGGATTCGATTACAAGGACCACATTCTTGCCGACATGCAAGCCGATGATCGGGTGGAGGTTGTTGATCTTGGCGTCTATCCCGAAGATCTTGATGCCTCGTCGTATCCGTCAGTGGCTATCGCGGCAGGAGAGAAGATTCGAGCTGGCGAAGCCGACCGCGCGATTCTGGTTTGTGGCACCGGCATTGGTGTGGCAATCGCGGCGAACAAGGTGCCCGGCATCCGAGCAACGGTTGCCCACGACTCCTTCAGCGTCGAGCGGTCAGTCCTATCCAACAACTGCCAGATCCTCACCCTCGGTCAGCGCGTGATCGGTCTCCAGCTCGCTCGACGGCTGGCTAGGGAGTGGCTCGACTACGTCTTCGACCCGACCAGTCCCTCCGGGCCGAAGGTCGCCGAAATTAGCGAGTACGAGGACTCGATTACCGGTTGATTTGATTCCGTCAGCACGGCTTGCGGCGTACGGCACAATCTCAGGGTGATCGAGTATCGAACGCCGACCGAGATCGAGCAGATGATGCCGGCTGGGCGGTTCGTCGCCGATGTGCTGACCGCGCTGGTCGCACGTGCTGATATCGGGGTGAACCTACTCGACCTCGATGGGTTGGCGCATCAGATGATCAGGGACCGTGGGGCGGAGTCCTGTTACATCAACTATCACCCATCGTTCGGTGCCAGTCCATTTGGCAAGGTGCTCTGTACGTCGGTCAACGATGCGGTGTTGCACGGACTGCCACACGACTACCAGCTCCGCGACGGCGATCTGGTCAGCCTCGATTTTGCGGCATCGGTGAATGGCTGGGTGGCCGACTCCGCGATCAGTGTGATCGTCGGATCACCTCGCGGACAAGATCGACAACTGATCGCGACGGCCGAGGCGGCGCTTGCGGCTGGCATCGAGGCTGCGCTGCCCGGAAACAAGATCGGTGACATCTCGTTTGCCATCGCACGCGTTGGCTCGCAGGCTGGTTACAAGATCAACACCGAGTTCGGCGGACACGGCGTGGGACGCACGATGCACGGCGACCCGCACGTACCCAACAATGGCCGTCGAGGCCGCGGGCTGCTGTTGCGGCCTGGCTTAGTGATCGCGATCGAGCCTTGGTTTCTGGCCGGCACGGACAAGATCTATACCGATCCCGACGGCTGGACGCTGCGCAGCCGCGACGGCTCGCGTGGCGCGCATGCCGAGCACACGGTCGCAATAACCAACGATGGACCGGTCGTCTTGACGGCCCGCTATGCAGATCATCTGCCGTTTCAGAGTCGGCCGACGGGCGACGGCTCAATGTCGAGCTAGCGATAGACGATCACCCGGTCGCCGCGTTGGACCTGGTCCTAGAGCCACTTGGTCCAGCGTTTCTCCGCACAAGGCCGAGAATGAGGTGCCGTTAGGCCGGAATCCGGCTCATTCGCGGTCTTGTACGGAAGAACGTAGGGCGGGGAACGGCCTTCGGAGGCCGGCCAAGTTGGAAGTCAGCGCCGAGATTTGGCGGTTTCCTGCAGTTTGCGAAGGCCGTCCTTCATCTTCTGCTGGTTCTCAGACTTGGACAGCTCGCGCTGGGCGACCTGCAACAGCTTGGCAACGACCGCGGCCTTAAGGAGGCCTCTCACGAGGTTCATAAGTACTCCACATCAAACATCGGGGACAGTGCGATCGAGGCTACCGACCATCTCCAACTAGGGGGCCTAAGTTGGCGCTGGAAGCCTGGCGAGCTCGGTGAACGGAATGGGACAGCCATCCGTGATCGCACATGCCATCAGGTCGTCGCAGCCGGCCTCCATTGCGGCGACCAAGCTTGCGCGGATGAGGACGAGATCATCAATGCGTGCATCGATCTCGGCGATCTTGGCCTCGGCGTGAGCCTGGAGGCCAGCATCGACATGCCCATGACGATGGCGACCGGTCTGCAGAAGATCAGCCACTTCATCCAGAGTGAAGCCGAGCCGCTGTGCTGCCTTGATCACCCGCAGCACTGTTACGGCCTCGGCGGGATAGAGCCGATGACCGCCGGGGCTGCGGTCGGGCTCGGCCAACAGACCGCGACGCTCGTAATACCTCAGGGTTTGCTGATTCACTCCAGCTGCGCGAGCCACCTCAGCGCTGCGCATGCCGGAGGACGGGTTGACAATCATTCCGGATCCTCACCGAATGCAGCGGCAGCTCGATCCGTCAGGGCCTGGAGTACATCGACCCGGCTCGCTGGCACGCCGACGCGGAGCACGAGCCGATCTTGATCGATGGCCTCGATTGTGAATTCAAAGAACGAGCAGCAGGCCGACTCTCGAGCCACGAGGTCGGACACCTGGGCGGACAGGCCGTCAGCACTGGGAAAGCTGAACTCCACCCGATGCGGCCCAATCCTGCGTGGCTGACTGACCTGGTAGCGAAAGAGCTCGTCGAACTCCTTCACGCGTATGGGCTGAGCTGCGGTCGGCAGCGTGCAGAAGTCCTCAATCGGCAGTGTGTTCACCGTCTTGCCTCACCTCGATATGGGATCGTTGAGTCGAGGCTAACCCTGTACCTAGGTACCGGATGCAAGGCCATGTTTCCCCGGAAACTGCGAGCGAGCGACACGTCGAGCGTTGTCTAACGAAATCTAAGGAATGCGCTAGACGGGCTGATACGGTCCGAGACGTGGATCCGGTGCGGAACCCGTACGCCCCTGGTGCAGGCCAGCGTCCACCAGAACTAGCCGGCCGTGATGCGGAGCTGGCCGCATTCGATGTGGCCTTGGAACGCGTCGAGCGGGGGAGGCCGGAGCGCAGCCTGATATTGACCGGGCTACGAGGCGTGGGCAAAACGGTCCTCCTCAATGCACTGCGCTCCAAGGCACTGGACCGGGGATGGGGTACCGGAAAGGTGGAGGCTCGGCCTGACACGAGCCTCCGCCGACCGCTCACCGGAGCACTGCACGCCGCCGTACGGGAGCTGTCCGTACGCCACCGAGCGCCGGATCGGGTCAGCGAGGTACTGGCAACCCTGAAGGCGTTCGGGCTGCGCAGCAATCCGCGCGGCGGCAAGCTGATCGAGCGCTGGACCCCAGCGATCGACGGGCCGCCGTCTTCGGGACGGGCCGACTCCGGTGACATGGAGATCGACCTACTAGAGCTCCTCACCGATGTGGCCAGCCTCGCCGCTGACATCGGCGTTGGCGTGGCGGTGTTCATCGACGAGATGCAAGATCTCACTCCACAAGACGTTTCGGCGCTCTGCGCAAGCTGCCACGAGCTGTCGCAGACGGGTGCGCCACTCATGATCGTTGGTGCCGGCCTGCCGCATCTGCCTAGCGTGCTGTCGGCGTCGAAGTCGTACTCCGAACGGCTGTTCCGTTATGTCCGCATTGATCGACTGGACTCGGCCGGCGTCGAGCGGGCACTGCTCGCTCCAGCTGAACGTGAGGGTGCGACCTGGGCCGCCGACGCCCTCGACGCGATGGGCGCAACTTCAGGTGGTTATCCCTACTTCGTGCAGGCGTACGGGAAAGCTGCCTGGGATCATGCGCCCGACTCGCCCATTACCGCCTCCGACGTTGCCGTAGCCGCACCCGAGGCCGAAGCAGAGCTAGCTGTGGGATTCTTCGGCTCCCGATACGAGCGGGCGACGCCCGCCGAGCGGGACTATCTGCGTGCCATGGCAGGTCTCACCAGCGAGCTGGCTCCAGACGCGCCCGTCTCCACCACCGACGTCGCCGAGATCCTTGGGCGCAAGCCGTCCTCGCTCTCGCCCGCTCGGGACGCGTTGCTCAAGAAGGGTCTGGTCTATTCCGCAGAACGGGGCACATTGGCGTTCACCGTGCCGCACTTCGGTCGCTGGTTGCGAACCCATCCGCCGGCCTAACGGGGAAGCGCTCCCGAATCGCCCGGTGCACCGCGTCCGGCTGCGGATCGGCCGCCGTAATTGCATCCTCGACCATGCGAAAAGCGGCTTCCGTCCCGGCGCCGAAGACCGGCCTAGCCGGCGCCGTGGTGATCATGTCGCGGGCCAGCATCAGCTCAATTGCCAACAGATCTTCGAGCAGGCCAAGGGCGGTATCGGTCTTTCGCGCGCTCAGCGGCGCCGAAGTGCCGTGATCTTCGACCCCGAGGTCCAGCGTCGGCGTGTCCAGAGTGGCTGGCGCAGCTAGTTGCTTGAGCTCTGCAAACAGTGCGGCGGCCGGATACCGCAGCCGCAGCCCGTACAACGGTCCGGTCGGCTGGCCACTCATCTGCTGCATGCACCCATCCCAGAGATGCGACATGCGACGCTCGCTGATCTGTCCAACCTGGGCGATGGCAATCCGCAGCGCATCGCACGCAATCGCAAGCACCATGGGATGGAAGTTGCCGTTGCTGATCATGGCCTGGTCCGGTACGGAGGTCAGCGGGTTGTCGTCTGAGGCGTTCAGCTCTGTCGTCACGGCATCCCGGGCGGCGGTGATGTATTCGCGCAGCGCTCCATGGACCTGCGGCGCGACCCGAAACGACAAGGCGTCCTGCACCGATTTGGGTCCGCCAGGCTGGAGTAGGACGCTTCCTGCCAGCAGGTCCCTGAGGTGATCGGCCGCCAGGGCCTGCCCCGGAATGCATTTGGCGCGCGCGACGGCGGGATGCAAGATCGACGGGTTGGCCGATGTCGCTTCCATGGATAGCGCCGCAGCGACATCTGCCGCCTCGGCCGCCCGCTGGGCCCGAGCAACAACAAGCGCCGCGTGTCCAATCGACACTCCGTTGGCGGAGATCAACGCCAGGCCGTCCTTGCCGCTGAGTACGAGTGGCGCAATCCCGGCCCGTTTCAGCGCCTCGCCGCCGGAAAGCTGTTCGCCTTGGTACTCGGCCTGCCCTTGCCCGATCGCGACCTGAGCCATCCCGGCCATATGTCCAAGATCAGCCGCCCCGACCGATCCGATCTCAGGGACGACGGGGTGCACACCGGCGTTCAACATTGCCGCGAGTGCGTCGGCGACCGTAGGCGAGGCCCCGGAGCCGCCTCGAGCGATTCCGTTGAGCCGAACAGCCAGCGCGGCGCGTACCTGCGGCGTCGGCAGGGACGGCCCAACGCCGCCGCTGTGCGACATGACGAGGAACATCTGCTCCTGACGGATCTGCTCTTCGGTCAGCCGGGTGTCTTTGCCGTGGCCGACCTGCGTCGTCAAGCCATAGATGGCTGCTTTGCTCTCCAGAGCGCGATCCACGACCGCCCGGCTGGCCTCGATCACGGCCCGTGCGCCATCCGAGAGCTCGACCTCTGCGCCGTCAACGATGGCGAGCAAGTCCTCAAGAGCCAGTGGGTTCTCGGTGATGGTGACGGTACTCATGGCACGTCACTTAATCAGAGATACTGAACGTCCAGAAAGCCGGCGTAACCCGAAGGGTGATCCATGCGCGAAGCGGAGCTGATGGCACGTGACCGCTGGAGTCGAGAAGATCTGCTGACGTTCCAGCGGGAACGCCTCCGGGCATTGGTGACGCACGCGGTGACCAATTCCCCCTATTACCGGGAAGTGCTCGGCGCTGACGCTGCAGAGCGGCCGCTGACCGACCTGCCGACCTTGCCGAAGGCCACCATGATGGCCGAGTTCGACCACGTCGTGACCGATCCCAGGTTGCGGCTGGACGATCTGCGGGCCCACCTCGCCGGCCCGGACCCGTCGAAGTCATTCCTTGGCGAGTACCGGGTGGCAACCACGTCCGGAACAACCGGCCGGCGATCAATCGTTGCCTTCACCCACGACGAAGCAGCGGCATGGCGCGCGGCCAGCGCCCGACCCATGATGCGGATTGGAGTCGGGCCTGGACCACGGTTTGCGGCGCTCGGCAGCCCCAGCCCCGTCCACGTCACCAGGCAGGTGCTGGTCCCGCCCGGTGTCCCGCCGCCACCCATCTCCGCTGCCACCCCAATTTCGGAGCTAGTCGCGGCGCTGAACGCCCAGCAACCCGAGGTGGTAGTCGGCGCGGTCGGTGTTTGGAGGGCGCTCGCCGAAGAGCAGATCGCCGGTCGGCTGCGAATCGAGCCACGCGCAGCCTTCTACAGCAGTGAAGCGGTGACGGCCGATGTGCGGCGGCGCGTACGAGAAGCCTGGGGAATTGAGCCGGTGAGCGGCTATGCCGCGACGGAGGCGCCGACAATCGCCGCAAGCAGTCCAGAGCATCCTGAGCTGGAAATCGCCGAGGACGTCGTGGTACTCGAGATCGTGGACGAGGAGGGTCGACCGGTAGCGTCCGGGCGGCCCGGCGCCAAGGTGCTGCTCACGAATTTGATCAACTACGCTCAACCGCTGATTCGCTACGAGTTAACCGACTCCGTTGTCGAGTCACCGCTACCCAACCCCACGGGCCGACCTTGGCGCTGCCTGCTTTCGGTCGACGGACGTACCGCGGACATTCTGCGTCTCCCCGGACCGGACGGCGCGACGGTGCCAATCCACCCTTCGGTGCTCGGGTCGGCAGTGGCGCCCATTGCTGAGGTCGGCGAATACGCCTTCGTGTACGACGTGAACGGTCTGCATGCCCAGATCGTGCTGACTCCGGGGGCTTCACCAGACGTGCCGGAACGGCTGCGTGATGCCCTCGGAACTGCTATCGGCTTAACCGGTGCAATCCCGCCGGCCGTCGAGGTCCGGCCCGTCCCCGCCCTAGAGCGCGAGCCGGGTGGGAAGATCCGGCTGGTTCGATCCGCCTAATCAAGATCTGTAAATGATCGACTTCCAAAGCAGGCGTCCTGAACCGCTGCGGCGTCTGGCCCACAAGGCCGCGGAGATCATTCCGATGTCGTGGATACCGCCACACGCGCTGGTCCGCATCGATCGCGCGTTCTTCCGCATCAGCGGTGGCCGGACGACCTTGTCTGCTTGGGTTTCCGGTTTTCCGATCATCATGCTGACAACGACCGGTGCGCGTACCGGGGAGCCGCGTACGCTCCCCGTGCTTGCGCTACCCGACGGTGATCATCTAGTGCTGATCGCGTCCAATTTTGGCCGGCCATCAAATCCCAGCTGGTACTACAACCTCCGTGCCCATCCGTCCGTCATGATCACCTGGAAGGGATCCTCAGTCCAGATGCGGGCTCGTGAGCTGTTGGGCGAGGAGCGGCAGCGATACGTCGACCTCGGCCTGGCGGCTTATCCGTGGTGGGCGCCGTATCATCGCCGTGCTGAACCTCGGCAAATCCCGGTGATCATGCTCGAGCCGCTTCAGAAGGCTGGGCCGGAGCGTTAGCCACTGACCCAAGTGCCCTGGCCGTAGGCTTAACTTTGCTCGACCACGTTCTTGAGACCGTCGAGCATCATCTGCCAATTGGCTGCGGAATGCTCGGCCTCCTCGGCGCTGCTGCTGTTGTCCTGGGACAGCCGTACGGATGTACCACCTGTGGTTTGCTGCAACTCATAGCGCACTCGGTGATAGTTCTCCGGCCGGTCCTCCTGACCGGTGAGCGGGCTGAAGTGGGTCACTTCCAGCCGTCGTCCGGGATCGACCGAAATGATCTCGCCCTTGTCCTCGTACTCCCGGCCCTCAAACTCGCCCTTCCAGGTGATCGGGCTGCCGGGCTGCCAATCGGTCTTCACTTCTGAGCCAAACATGTACTTCTTGATCAGCTCCGGATCGGTGAGCGCTCGCCAGACCTTGTCGGGTGGGGCGTCGATTTCACATTCAGCAGTGGCAACATGTCCTGACATAACGGTCCTCCTAACGCGGCATGATGTCGCTCTGCGAAAAGAGATTCACTTGGAGGACATACCCGGCGGTGCGAGGCAATAACATGACCCGCTCACAGGCCCAGTTTGGCTAGATCCGGTCCGGCCGTTCAGCCCCGGGTGTCTACCGCCAACCGCACGCCCAACCCAACGAGAACCGTCCCAGTAACTGCCTCGAGCGCGCGACGCACGCGTGATCTCTGCAGAAAGCTTCCAAGCCGATGAATGGCCAGGGTGTAAATCGAGAGCCAGCCGAACGTCATCAGGCAGAAGAGCAGCCCGAGCAGCGCGAACGGGACAAAGCTGCTACCAGCCGAGGGTGACACGAACTGCGGAAGCAGACTGAGAAAGAAAGCGGCCATCTTGGGATTGGCGAGATTGCTGAGAAGTCCTTGGCGCAATGCGCTCCACTGCCCGAGCTTTGATCTCACTCTGCGCTGTACATGACTGGGCCGGCCGTGTACTGCAGCCAAGATCGACTGGATTCCAAGGACCACCAAGTACGCCCCGCCGATGATCTTGAGCGCCGTAAACGCCGGCTGAGACGCCTGTAAGAGACCAGCGATGCCTACGCTTGCTGCCAACGTCCACAGCATTTGTCCGGCGGCGATTCCGGCAGCGGTCAGCAGCCCGCCGCGTCGTCCGCCGATGATTGAGTTGCGGATAGTGAGGGCGGTATCGGGCCCTGGCGTACAGATCACGAGCAGACACACGCCGAGAAAGGCCAGCGGCTCAATCACCATGGGGAGAGCTTGTCACTACGCGTGCGGGCCGGCTGTGACTGTTCCGATGGTGAGCTGTGGTTCGCCCTCCATGACTTCCGCAATTCGATCAACTTGGGCCTGTAGAGCCTTACGTTCAACCGCGATGAGTGGTCTGAGCGGCTCGACCGTTACGTCAATCCGCTTGCCGGATCGACGCTGGTGCCAGACGCCAGTGACGACCCCACCGATGATCAACACCGGATAGTTGCCGGCCTGGCCGGATGGGGCGCGCGCCCGCTGGGTCGCCACTCCCGGAAACAGCGAGTCGCGTGGCTGACTGCCGACGACGTACGCGTCGAAGTAGGGCAATAGCAAGACAGTCCCTGCCGCCTCTTCAGCAGGCGGCATTGTCGTGTCGCCCTCCGCTACCCATGCCGGACTGCCCTCGAAGATCACTTCAGTCAGCTGCTGTCGGTACCGGCCGAAGTGCTCAACTCCCCAGATGGGCGGCGCACCGATCCACTGGGCAAACTGCTGCGGCGTCGCTGGCCCGTACGCGAACAGGTAGTCCTTGATCATCTTGGCAATGGCTTCCTCTTCGGGTGCAGGCGTGAAGCCCGGCAGCCAACGACGTGGATTGGTGTAGGTGACGCGGCGGCCGCGGTTCGGGCCGAAGCAGAGCACCCCGCGGTGACTGGCCATGCCGACGGCCTGCCGCCATCGCGGCCAGAGCTCCTGGAATGCCGGCATTACCCGATCGCCTGCCCAGGCTCCGACTCGCTCGACGACAGCCTGATCCAGCTCATCCAAGGTCAGCTCGGAGTTCTCTAGCGCGTCGCCGAGGGCGGCAACGATCGCTATGGCCTGTCCGGCTGATAGACGTACGCCGTCGGGGAAGGGGGAGTGGGCCGGGATAGCCGAGAGCGCGGCCGTCCACATCGGAAGGTCTTCGGTGCTAAGCAGATGCACAGTGCCTCGTGGGCCGTGCGTCTTGATCAATTTGTGGTCTTCCCACAAGGCGCGCCGGACAGTGGCACGGGTGGCCTTCTCAATGCGCAGCGCGATCGATAGCTCGGCCGCGGACAGCACCTGCGCGTGAGCGCCACAGATTCTGGCAGCGACCCGCGCTGGATCGGTTCCCGACGGTGCCGCCGGGTGTAGCCAGTGCCGCTGCAACCGCCGGGCAGTGGCGCTTGACCAAGCAACTTCCATCAGATCTGCATGTCGGCGAACCGCGAGTAATGACCCTGGAATGCGACAGTAATCATCTTCGTAGGACCGTTGCGATGCTTGGCAACATCAAAATCAGCCTCACCGGCGCGATCGGAGTCCCTGTCATAAAGATCAGGTCGATTGAGCAAGATCACCAGATCCGCATCCTGCTCCAAGCTGCCGCTCTCACGAAGATCAGAAAGCATGGGCCGCTTGTCGGTTCGTTGCTCCGGTCCGCGATTGAGCTGAGACAGTGCCACCACCGGCACGTCCAGCTCCTTGGCCAGCAGCTTGAGTTGTCGGGAGAATTCTGAGACCTCGAGTTGGCGAGATTCCACTTTCCTGCCAGACGTCATGAGCTGGATGTAGTCAATGATCACCAGCTTGAGATCATGCCGCTGCTTGAGTCGGCGCGCCTTCGCTCGGATTTCCATGATCGTCAGATTGGGTGAGTCGTCGATGAACAGCGGTGCGTCAGAAACCTGCCCCATCTTCGCCGACACCCGATTCCAATCCTGGTCGCTCATGCGCCCGCCGCGAATGTGCGAGAGCGGAATGCTCGCTTCAGCAGATAGCAGGCGCAGGGTGATCTCGATCTGGCTCATCTCCAGGCTGAAGATCACCGAGGTGAGCCCATTCTTGATCGATGCCGAGCGCGCAAAGTCCAAAGCGAGCGTCGACTTTCCGACCGCAGGTCGAGCTGCAATGATCACCATCTGTCCGGGATGCAAACCGTTGGTGACCTCATCAAGATCGGCGAATCCGGTTGGCACCCCCGACAAGCCGGCGCCGCGCGACTCGATGGCCTCCATCTCATCCAGAGTCGGCTGCATGAGCTCCGACAGCGGCTTGTAGTCCTCCGATAACCGCCGCTCGGTGACCGAGTAGACCTCCGCTTGTGCTCGGTCGACGATGTCATCGACATCGCCCTCGGCGGCGTACGACATCTGGCCAATCCGTACCGACGCCTCGACAAGCCGACGCAAGATCGCCTTCTCGTGCACGATCTGGGCGTAGTAACCTGCGTTGGCCGCGACTGGGACGCTCGCCAGTAGTGTGTGCAGGTACGGCGCGCCGCCGATGCGTAGCAGCTCCCCGCGCTTCCCCAACTCGTCGGAAACAGTGACGGCGTCAGCCGGCTCGCCACGGCCGTACAGGTCGATGATGGAGTTATAGACCTGCTCATGCGCCGGTCGGTAAAAGTCGGTGCCGCGTAGCACCTCGACGACGTCGGCAATGGCGTCCTTGCTCATCAGCATGGCGCCGAGCACACACTGCTCGGCCTCCATGTCCTGCGGCGGCGTACCAGCGGATTGGCGAGGCGCTTCGCCGCTATAGGGCGGCATCACCTCGGCAACACTCACCCTTACTCCTTACATAATCCGCTGGACGCTTGCCCCCGAGCCCGCCGGACACCCGCCCCAGCACCAATCGAATACGTGTTCGGAACTGTATTGGCGTGCACTGACACGTACGCTCACATGACGCCGGGACAGGTCAACGCCGGCAACCGTACGCGGTCCGCTGAGCCCTGAACAGTGGGTTATCCACAGGGGCTGTGGACAACAAATCATGTGCTGTGGGGGACACGCGCTGTGCTTGTGCAGACTCTGGGTATCGATCTGGGGACCATTGCTGGCATACAGCCATGAAATGCGGCCTGACTAGCGTAAATGCACCTCTGGATGAAGTGGATGAAAGTTCTTTGCGCCCCATCTCACAACTCGGATGGCATCCGTTGACGGCCATGTGATTTTCCCGATCGGAGCGTATTACCCACAGGCTCATCCGCAAGCTGTTGAAAACACCGGCGTCCGGATTTTCCGGTTTGATCGGACAATCTCACATTGCTTTGATAGCAAGATCGACTTGACGTGACATATACCCTAAGGGGGTACGTAAGAGATCAAGGAAGGCCGATGCCTGATCACGACAGCCATCATGGCTACATTGCCAGTAAGGACGACTACCTTAAACGATTGCGCCGAATCGAGGGTCAAGCCCGTGGCTTGCAAAAGATGATCGAGGAAGAGCAGTACTGCATCGATATTCTGACCCAGGTGTCGGCAATGACGCGCGCGCTGCAGTCGGTCGCCCTCGGCCTACTTGGTGAACATCTCAGTCATTGCGTCGTTCGTGCTGCCGCTGAGGGAGGCGCCGAGGCCGACATCAAGATCGAGGAAGCCGCCGACGCCATCGCACGTCTCGTTCGTTCGTAGTCAGTCCCTTCTCCTGTTTAGTAAAGGAATGTCCATGTCCGTCACCAGTGAGTACGTGGTCTCAGGAATGCACTGCCACCACTGTGCGAGTTCGGTCACCGAAGAAGTCTCGGCGGTCAGCGGAGTGATCGATGTCAAAGTTGATCTCGACAGCGGCCGGTTGATCGTGATCAGCGAGGCCGAGATCCCGTTTTCCAACATCGAGGCTGCGGTGGACGAGGCCGGCTACCGCGTCGCCAGCACTGCCTAGGTACCGAGCTAACTCAACGATCACTGCCTGATCATGAACCCGCCCGCTAAGCTTGTCGCCTTCTTGACCTTGCTGGCGGCCGTCTTCGGCATTTCCTACCTTGCGGGCACCCAGTCGCAGGCGATGCTGGCGCCGGTACAGATCCACAACTCCGAGATGATCGCGCCGGCAGACACCGTTGAGGGTTACATGTTCCGAGCAGTAGAGGAGACCCAAAAGCCCGGCAAGGAAGTGGCAGTCGAGTTCGCTGTGACCGCGCCTGGCGGCGAGGTGGTCTCCGACCTCGATGAAGATGCCGGCGAGCACATGCATCTCATCGCGTTCCGGCGCGACCTCACTGGATATCAACACCTCATAGCTCAGCAAGGCGAGGACACATCATGGTGGGGACTCCTCGATCTGACGCCAGGCCCCTGGCACGTGATCATTCATTTTGAATCGAAGGCGCTTGGCCGGGAGATCGCGCTGGCAACCGACTTCATGGTCAGTGGGGGCTATCGGCCTGAGCCGCTGCCACCGGCTGCCGATCAAGTGCAGGTCAAGGATCTTACGGTGACGCGTACCGGTGACCTGACTACCAGCGCCGACAGCAGCAGCGGGGTGACCGTCAGTGATCATGGTCAGCCCGTCAGCGATTTGCAGCCGGCGCACGGTGAGATGGGCCACAGTGTGGTGATCCGGCCGGCTGATCTCGGCTATCTGCACCTGCACTCGGCCTCTGAGGGGACCGGACCGCGGCTGGATTTTCTCGGCAGCGTGCCCGACAAAGGTAGCTATCGGGTGTTCGTTGAGTTCTATCGTGCCGAGAAGCCATATCTCGCCGAGTTCACCGTGCAGGTGACCCGATGACTCAGCTACGAGTGCCAGTTCAGACCATTGAACTCGATGTTCAGGGCATGACCTGCGCATCCTGCGCTGCCCGGATCGAGAAGAAGCTCAACCGGCTCGAAGGTGTCAACGCCACCGTCAATTACGCGACGGAGAAGGCCACTGTCCATGTCGGTGGTCGTACTACAACGCAGACCCTGATCGAGACCATCGAGAAGACCGGTTACGGCGCGACGCTGCCGACTGAGAGTCCGCGGGATCCCGATCTCGAATTGCGCCAACTGCGCCGCCGGCTGATCATTACCGCGGCGCTGAGCTTGCCGGTGATTGTGATCGCGATGGTTCCGGCGTGGCAATTTCCTTGGTGGCAATGGATCTCGTTCGCGCTGACCTGCGTCGTGGTGATCTGGGGTGCGTGGCCGTTCCATCGCGCCACCCTGCTGAATCTCCAGCATGGCAACGCGACCATGGACACCTTGATCTCGATTGGCACGCTCGCCGCATTCGGCTGGTCGGCGTACGCGCTGCTGTTCGGCGCAGCTGGTGAAATCGGCTTCACACACCCGTTCGAGTTCCGGCTGATCAGGCATGCCCCGACGGCCAACCTCTACCTCGAAGCAGCGGTCGGCATCACTACCTTCATCTTGCTTGGACGCTACCTGGAGGCGCGAGCCAAGCGCCGATCCGGCGCGGCACTGCGGGCGTTGCTGGAGCTAGCACCGTCGGAGGTGACGCTGCTGACAGCCGGTGGCGAGACCGTTGCTGACATCTCACGGCTGCACGTTGGCGACCGATTCGTCGTGAAACCGGGCGAGCGAGTGGCAACGGATGGAGTGGTCGTTTCCGGGCACAGCGCGCTGGATTCCTCAACGGTGACAGGCGAATCTGTGCCGGTCGAGGTTGGCCCGGGCGACGCAGTGGTGGGAGCCACCGTCAACACCCATGGTCGGCTCGTGGTCGAGGCCACCCGGGTTGGCGCCGATACGCAGCTGGCCCAAATCGTGCGGATGGTGGAGGCGGCGCAAAGCGGTAAGGCGGCAGTACAGCGACTTGCCGACCGGGTTTCGGCGGTCTTCGTGCCGATCGTGATCGCGATTGCGGTCGCCACTCTTGGTTTCTGGCTCGGCCAGGGGTCAGGTGTCTCGTTTGCCTTTACCTCCGCAGTGGCGGTGTTGATCATTGCCTGTCCGTGCGCGCTTGGACTGGCGACGCCGACTGCGTTGCTGGTCGGCACCGGGCGCGGTGCCCAGCTAGGCATTGTGATCAGCGGACCTGAGGTCCTAGAGTCCGCCCGGCATATTGACACAATCGTGCTGGACAAGACCGGAACGATCACCGAAGGCCGGATGGCTGTCGTTGCTGTGACTGCTGGCACCGGCGTGACTGAGGACGAAGTGCTCGTGGCAGCCGGCGCCGCCGAATCTGGCTCGGAGCATCCGATCGCCAAGGCCATCACCGACCACGCCCGCACTCACGGCTCGCTTCCCACCATCGCAAAGCTTCAGAACCGCCCAGGCCTCGGCGTTCTCGCGGAGTTGTCAGCGTCAGCGGCTGCTGGGGCGACCACGGACGCTGACGGGTCGGTGGTAGTGGGGCGGTTGGAGTTGCTGGAGGAGGAAGGACTGCAGGTTGCTTCCGAGCTGCGGGGGACGTACCTGGCAGACCAGGTCCGAGGACGTACGCCGGTACTGGTGGGCTGGGATGGTGAAGCACGTGGTGTGATCGCGGTCGCCGATGTCGTCAAGCCGACATCTGCGGAGGCGGTACGCCGCTTCCGGGCGTTGGGCCTGCACCCGATGCTGTTGACTGGTGATCATGAACCCGCGGCGCGAGCCGTTGCGACTGAGGTTGGCATTGACGACATCATCGCCAACGTCTTGCCAGTGCAGAAGGTGGCTCAGATAGTCCGCTTGCAAGAAGCTGGACATCGTGCCGCCATGGTCGGCGACGGGGTCAACGACGCGGCCGCACTGGCGCAGTCTGATCTTGGAATCGCACTTGGCACCGGCACAGATGCGGCCATGCAGGCCAGCGACCTCACGTTGATCAGTGGAGACCTATGTGCCGCCGCTGATGCCATTCGGCTTTCCCGGGCGACGCTGGGAACCATCCACGGCAACCTCTGGTGGGCGTTCGGCTACAACGTCGTCGCCATACCGCTCGCTGCGATCGGCTTCCTCAACCCGATGATCGCCGCGGCCGCAATGGCGCTCAGTTCGCTCTTCGTGGTGACCAATAGCCTTCGGCTGCTGCGTTTCCGCTAGCCCCTCGGGATGGCGTAACGCAACATCGCAAAATCTGCCCCGTACTTGGTGACTTCGAGCAGTTGCAGCGGCGGCGTCACAATCCTTCGCGGTAGCAGGGGCGCACCAGAACCAAGAAACACCGACGCCATGCCAATGATCACCTCATCGAGCAGGCCCTGATCATGAAACTGTCCGACTAGATCGCCACCGCCCACGAGCCAGACGTTCTTGCCCTCGGCCGCCTTGACCATCTCTTCATGGACCGGACCCACATCGCCCGAGACGAACTTGATGTCGGGCCCCTCCACCCGAGGCAATTCCCGGCTGCTGAACACCCACGTCGGGATGGTGTACTCCCACTTGGTTGGATCGTTGAGAAAGCCAGTGTGGTCCGCGACCCACTCGTACGTTGTCGAGCCCATGGCCATCGCCCCGACCTGCGCGATGAACCGGGGATATTGATCTTCCATTCCGGTCTCTTCGCTGAACTGGAAGAGCCAGTCCAGCGAGTTGTCGGGATCGGCGATGAAGCCGTCAATGCTGCTGGCTGTGTAGTACTGCGTCGACATGGTTCTCAGCCTCCCATCGACCTCCGACACCCGATGCCGAAACCTACGTTTACGTAGGTTGTCTGCGGTTTGCACAGGTTGCAACCTGTGCAAACCGTCAGAAAGCTACGTAAACGTAGGTTTCCGCAGCTCAGCGTGGTGGAATCGCGAGGGCCAAGACGTCACGCGTGGTGGGCGGCCTCGTGCTCTTGATGGCCAACCGGCTCGAGCTGGAATGTGCAGTGCGAGACGTCGAAGTGTCCACCCAGGCATTCGCCCAGCCGGTCCAGCACCTCACCCGAGCGCCCCTCGCTAATGCAGGCTTGATCGACGATGACATGCGCCGACAGCACAGGGACGCCGCTGGTAATCGTCCAGGCGTGCAGATCATGGACGTCGACCACCCCGCGTACCCGCGTGATGTGTTCACGCACTTCGTCAAGATCAACGCCGTGCGGCGTGGCTTCCAGCAGCACATCGACGACCTCGCGGAGCAGCGACCATGCCCGAGGGATGATCAACACCACAATGGCTAGCGATGCAATCGCATCAAAGGGCATCCAGCCGGTGATCAAGATCAGTAGCGCGGCAACGATGACAGCCAGTGAGCCAACGAGGTCGCCAAAGACCTCAAGGTAGGCGCCCCGCATGTTCAGGCTCTTGGATTGGGCCGGACGCAGCACCAGCAGTCCAGCCAGGTTGGCCAGCACACCAACGAGAGCCACAACCAGCATCAGACCGCTATGGACCTCGACAGGATTGCGCAGCCGTTCCACAGCCATGATCAGTACCCAGACAGCGACTCCCACCAGTAGCAGCGCGTTGCCGAGAGCTGCGAGCACTTCGGCGCGTTGGAGGCCGAAGGTGCGTTTCACGGTGGCAGCGCGGGCAGCGAGGGACGCCGCGATCAGCGCCATGATCAGACCGGTGGAGTCGGTCAGCATATGGCCGGCATCCGCGAGCAGCGCGAGCGAACCGGCAATCAGACCACCAATCACCTCAGCGATCAGTACGCCGAGCGTGATCACGAGCACGACGATCAGCCGCTTCCGGTGCGCGTTGGTCGCGGTCACCTCATGGCCGTGTCCGCTGCCCACTGTGCACCACCTCCTCCACCACGCCGACTTGTCAGACTCAGCGTGCTATAGCCCGGTCAGATTCTGAGAAGTCGGCTAAGGGCCGCCACCAATTGGTCAGTTGTCTTGGGTTCGCGTACGGCGATCCTTATCCAGTCTGGCCCGAGGCCGGGAAAGGTCTCGCCTCGGCGTACGGCGAAACCGTGATCTCGTAGCGCGAGGCGGAGCCAGCCAGGTTCATGGTTGCCGCGTACGCCGTTGGTGTCGACGAGTACGAATGGCGCCGCCGGCTGGCCTGCCACACCGAGGCCCACCGTCTTGAGCTGGTCAACCAAGTGGGTGCGGCGCTTGGCAATCTCCCCGGCGGCCTCCGCGGCCTCCTTTCGAGCCTCAGGCGTCAAGCACGCAACCATGGCAGCCAGCGCAGGTGTGGACACCGACCACGGCGGCTGCTGAGCTCTTAGCGCCGCAATCAGGCTCGGGTCACCGATCAGGTAGCCGGCGCGCAGACCGGCCAGACCCCAGGTCTTCGTCAGTGAGCGAACCACCAGCTGACCGGTCATCTCATCACTGATCATGGTCTCGGGCTCGCCCGGCACACAGTCCATGAACGCTTCGTCGACGACCACAATGCGCCCCTCTCGGCGCAGCGAGCTGATCAACGTCGCTGGGTGCAGCGCGCTCGTCGGATTAGTGGGATTACCGATCATGACCAGATCCGGCTCGGGCGGCACTTGGTCTGGGTCGAGCCGAAAACTGGAGGCTGGAGACAGGATCAGTCGCTGAGGCTGGTGTCCACCGGCAAGGAGAGCCGCCTCGGGCTCGGTGAACTGCGGATGGATCATCAGCGTCCGTTCAGCAGCGAACGCGCGCGCAATGAGAGTAAAGGCCTCGGCGCCTCCCGCGGTAGGAAGCACTTGATCAATGGCGACGCCGTGGGCTTCGGCGATGGCCTTGCTAGCGGCATCGGTGTTGGGGTAGGCGGCGAGATGTTGCGTGGTGTTGTTGATGATCGCGCGGAGCCAGTCTGGTGGAGTTGATAAGCGGACATTGACCGCCAAGTCGACCAGACCTTCGGCAATATCACGATCTCCGTGATGATGAAGATCGTGCACGGGTCCCATCCGGCCGGTCCTCGCGTGATCATGGACCGCGTTGGCAAAACGTTGCGCTACCTCCGGGTATCCAGCCCAGTGCAGGTGCAGGTAGCTTGCGTGCAGCGTATCCCGACCGATACCGGCGGGATCGGCGGAGAAGCCGAACGGCTCGGTGTCCAGGAGCCAGGCAGCGGCTGCAGCACGAGATGGCTCGAGTGCCGTGCGGTGGAACTCATGGCCAGTCACCCGAGCTCCACCCTGTGCCAAGAGGTGATCATGATTGGCATTGACGGTCCGATAGCTCAAGGTGAGCCGAGCGGTCATCCTCGCATCGGCCTCGATTGCCCCTACCATCGGCAGCCCGTCCAGGCTCCGGCACAGGTAGAGCAGCCCGGCGCATTCCGCGACCGTCGGCATGCCACCCTCGACCGCCGCTCGGATCTCAGCTCGCAAGGTCTCGTTGGCCGAAAGCTCGGTCGCGTGTACCTCCGGGAATCCCCCGCCCAGGTAGAGCCCGGCCGTTCCAGCGGGAAGCTGCTCGTCTGAGGTCGGATCGAAGATCGCCGGCTCACATCCTGCCGCACGGAGTAGCTCGTCGGTCTCGGTGTAGCGGAACGTAAAGGCCCGACCACCCGCGATAGCAACCACCGGGCGTGCATCCGAGGGGGGCTGCACGTGTTTGTGAGGAGACCATGGCTCGGCTTCCAGGGCCGAGGCAGACTGTGCAACAGACATGATCGAACTGAGCGACACATGACCGCTGATCCGCCGGGCGAGCTGAGCCACTGCCTCAACCGCCTCGGCCCGTTCAGCAGCCGGCACCAGACCGAGATGACGGGATGGAATCTCAATACCGGCATCCCTCGGCAGCACGCCCAGCACGTCGATTCCCGTCGCCTCGATGGACTCGACGATCTCGCTTGCGTGTCGGTCCGATGCGGCTTTGTTAATGATCACGCCGCTTAAGCCGATATTCCGGTCGAAGGTATTGAGACCGTGAACGATTGCCGCCGCCGTACGCGACATATGAGAAATGTCGAGCACCATGATCACTGGCGCCTGCACGAGGCCCGCCACATGAGCAGTGGAAGCAAATCCTTCGCCGCCTATCTGCCCATCGAACAGCCCCATGACGCCCTCGATGATCACGACATCGGCCGGCTCTGGCGTCTGTGCGCCGTGCAGCAGCATCGGCGCCATCTGGTCCTCGCCGCAGAGGTACGGATCGAGATTGCGACCCAGCCGACCCGTGGCCAGCGTGTGATAACCGGGGTCGATGTAATCGGGCCCAACCTTGAAGCCCGCAACCTTCAGACCTGTCGAGTTCAGTGCACCCATCAGTCCGGTGGCTACGGTGGTCTTGCCATGACCCGAACCAGGGGCTGCAATTACTAGACGCGGCAGCGCAGTAGTTGATCTTGGCGATCCTGAGTCGATCACCACTCGATCCCTCGTTGACCCTTCTGTCCGTTATCGAAGGGATGTTTGACCTTGGTCATCTCGGTAACCAATTGAGCAGCATCAATCAGCTTTGGATCGGCACGCCGGCCGGTAATGATCACGTGCTGGTAGCCGTTGCGACTTGTCAAGGTGTCGATCACGTCGTCAATGTCGACCCAACCCCAGTTGATCGGGTAAGTGAACTCGTCCAGCACATACAAGGTGTGAGTCTCCTCAGCAAGCCGGCGCTTGATCTCCTGCCATCCTTCCGCAGCAGCAGCGGCATGATCATCGTCGGTTCCGGTCTTGCGGCTCCACGACCATCCGGCGCCCATCTTGTGCCACTCGATCGAGCCGCCGCGGCCGGTGGCGCCGTGTAGTTCTGATAGCGACTCGAATGCGGCCTGCTCCCCAATCCGCCATCGAGCCGACTTCACGAACTGGAAGACCCCGACTGACCAGCCCTGATTCCAGCCACGCAACGCGAGCCCGAACGCTGCGGTCGACTTTCCCTTGCCATCACCGGTGTGGATGATCAGCAACGGCTGCTGCCGCCGCTGTCGCGTAGTCAGTCCATCCACAGGAACCAACTCCGGGACGCCGGCCGGCATTAGGCGGCCCGACCTTGGCGTACGGCGCGTAGCAGTTGATCAGCACCCACCTCGTCGACGGTCAAATACTGAGCAGCTAGGTGGAGGCTCAACGTTTGGGCCAAGCCCAGTGACATCCGCCCCGACTCGCAGTCGATCACCAGGGATGCGACTCCGGTGCGACGCAGTTGATCAGCGACCAATCTCGACCGGCCGACGGCATCAGGGCCGTGGGTAGCCCGGCCATCGGTGACCAGTACCAGCAGCGGCCGGCGGCGGGCGTCTCGGATCCGCTCCAGCCGTAGGGTTTCGGCAGCGCAGAGCAGGCCCTCGGCAAGCGGCGTACGGCCGCCAGTTGGCAGTTCTTCGAGCCGCCGTGCAGCGGTATCGATGGAGGATGTTGGCGGCAGTGCGAGTTTCGCCTCCGCTCCTCGGAAGGTAATCAAGCCGATCTTGTCCCGGCGCTGATAGGCGTCGAGCAAGAGAGAGAGCGCGGCGGCTTTGACCGCCTCCATGCGGCGGCGCGCAGCCATTGAGCCAGACGCGTCTACCACCAGGAGCACGAGGTTGGACTCGCGCCCCTCCGTGACCGCCAGGCGCAGGTCTGGGATGGCCAGACGCAGTTGTCCGGCGGGAAGGCGACCGCGGGCGGACTGATGGGGCGCAGCTGCGCGGATGGTTGCGGTGAAATGCAGTTGGCCACGATCCTGGTTAGCCGGAATCGCTCCCACGGTTCGCCCGGTCGAGGTGAGGGCGCGGCTGCGCCGGCCAGCTTCGCCAATGCCGATACCGGGCGCCATGAACAACCGTGTCTGGTACGTCTCGCTCGCCGAGAAGATCCTTTCGTTGCCTCCTGAGCTTGTCGGAGGGCTGTTCGCCGGCTGGAGATCCTGGTGCGCTGAGCTCGGCGCAGCGTCATCGATAGCGTCTTCGACAGCCTCGGGCCGCTGCCCATTGCGAGTCGAGTCTGTAGCGGGCCCCTTGGGCCGCGGACCGTCCGGCGGAGTTGAATCGGGATCTGGCTCCTCATCAAGAAGTCGATCAAGGAGTTCTTCATCCAGACCCGGCGCATCGAAGGGATTGCGGCGGCGCCGATGTGGCAACGCCAGCCTTGCCGCCGCACGGATATCGGATTTGGTGATCTCGCGGCGGCCGTGCCACGCGGCATGTGCAGCCGCCGCTCGCGCGGTCACAATGTCAGCTCGCATGCCGTCGACCTCGAAGGCGCTGCAGACCGCAGCAATGGTCGCCAGCTGCCGATCATCAAGGCGTACTGACGGCAGCAGCGATCGAGCGCTGATTATCCGTACCCGGAGTTCGTCTTCGCTGGCTGCGTAAGCGGCAACAAGTGCTGCCGGATCACGGTCGAATGCCATTCGGCGGCGGATCACTTCTGCTCGCGATTCCGGATCCCGCGGAGCGGCAATCTCCACTGTCAACCCGAAGCGATCAAGTAGCTGCGGCCGCAGCTCACCTTCCTCAGGATTCATCGTTCCGATCAAGATCAACCGGGCAGCGTGGGCAACGGAGACGCCTTCGCGCTCAACCGTCGACCGGCCCATCGCAGCGGCATCCAGCAACAGATCGACCAAATGATCATGAAGTAGGTTGACTTCGTCGACGTACAGAATTCCTCGGTGGGCAGCGGCCAACAGCCCCGGCTCGTACACGACCTGTCCGACCCCGAGTGCTCGCCGTAGATCCAGCGAGCCAATCACCCGATCTTCGGTTGCACCCACTGGAAGCTCAACGAGTCTGGCCGGACGCGACATTGCCACGGGATGATCATGAGGGCCATCCGGGCAGGTCGGATCAGGATCGGTGGGGTCGCAACTGAAGCGACAGCCTTCGATCACGCTGATGTTTGGCAACACGTGTGCGAGGGCGCGAACCATAGTGGTCTTCGCGGTGCCCTTCTCGCCGCGTACCAGGACGCCACCGACCTCTGGCGAAATGGTGGTCAGGATCAAGGCGAGTGCCATGTCTTCGGAACCGACGACTGCGGAGAACGGAAACGTCCTCACCTCACACCCTTCCTGCGGGTATCCACGCCCGCGGCATGTCTGGGTTGGGCCGGCGTACGCGGCATGCGACAGCGGCCAGCTACGGCAGTCGTCCTGACTTCCCGGACCTTCGCTGATGACAACCAAACGCCCGGGTCACAGTGGCGGGACCGCTCCGGACTCGCACCGGATTCCTCTGCCGTCGCCGCCTCGCATCATGTCACATCCGGCTGCGTCACGAGCGCACCTCGACTGGCAACCCGAGACACTCACGGCGCTGGTGCTGCAACCTATGTGAACGTAGGTTGCATGCGGTCTGCATAGTTTGCAACCTATGCAGACCGTCAGCAATCTACGTAGACGTAGGTTTCAGCAGCCGTCGAGTGGGAGGTCGAGCGGCGGGAAGAGCCGACTCGGGCGGAGTCGGCGGCATACAGTCTGAGGCGTGATCGAGGTAGTTGGCCTGAGTGCCAGGGGGTGGCAGGACCTTCCGGAGCGACTGCACGCCACGATCCGGTACGCGGAAGTGCTGCTTGGCAGCCGCCGGCATTTCAATCTCATTCCGTCGTTTCCCGATCAGCAGCGATTGCCGTGGCCAACTCCGCTGCGAGAAGGGCTGCCGACGCTGCTCAGCCAGGTCGGCGATCGGCGCATCGTAGCGCTTGCCTCCGGTGATCCATTGGTCGCCGGGATTGGTAGCACTATGGTCGACATGCTCGGGGCCGACGCAGTTCATATCCACCCGGCGGTCTCTTCGGTTGCGCTGGCGCGGGCACGAATGGGCTGGCCGGAGGAGACCACCGAACTCGTACGGCTGCGCGGCGGCGACCTCGACGGAGTGCGGCGGTACCTGTTTCCAGGTCAACGCTTGATCATCTTGTCACGTGATGGAGACAGTCCCGCTGAGGTTGCTCAGTTGGTCACCGATGCTGGCTACGGGGACAGTACGATCACCGTCCTAGGTGATCTTGATACCGAAGCTGAATCGCGACTCGACGTAATGGCGCGTGATTGGACCGGCAGAGCGCCGACGCTCAATGTGATCTGCGTTGCCTGTGCCGGCGCTGGCAGCGCTGCGTCGCTGGCGCCAGGCTTGCCTGATGACATTTTTGATCATGACGGGCAACTGACTAAACGTGATCTTCGAGCTGCTGCGCTGGCTCGATTGATGCCGCGGCCGGGGGACCTGCTGTGGGACGTTGGTGCCGGCGCCGGGTCGATTGCGATCGAGTGGCTGCGCTCGGATCCGAGGTGCCGGGCGATTGCGATTGAGCGCGACGGTGATCGGGTCAAGAGGATTCGTGGTAATGCCGAAGCGCTTGGTGTTCCGGGTCTCGACGTTTTGCATGGGGAGGCGCCAGACGCCTTGACTTCCCTGGAACGGCCGGATGCGGTTTTCGTCGGCGGTGGTGGGACATTCGAAACACTCGAGCAGGCGTGGTCCGCGCTACGAGGCGGGGGCCGGCTGGTCGTTCACGCGGTAACCCAGGAGACCGAGGTGATCATCGTCGATTGCTGGCGCCGCTACGGCGGTCAACTGACGCGACACTCCGTGGAGCACCTGGAGCCGATTGGGCGCTATCACGGCTGGCGACCCGCGCGGCCGGTGGTCCAATGGAGCGCGATCAAGGGTTCTTAAGTGACGGTTCATTTCATCGGGGCAGGCCCTGGGGCAGCGGATCTACTGACACTCCGGGCCGTACGGCTGATCGAGTCTTCTCCGGTCTGCGTGTACGCCGGCACCTACATTGATGATCAGATCCTGGCGCATTGTCCACCCGATGCCACCTTGATCGACAGCCAGCATCTCGATCTTGACCAAATCATGGATCAACTGGTTGCGGCTGATCAGCGCGGAGAGGATGTTGCACGACTCTGTTCCGGAGACCCTTCCATCTATTCGGCACTGGCCGAGCAGGTTCGACGGCTTGACGCCGCCGGGGTGAACTGGGATGTCACGCCGGGCGTGCCGGCGTACGCAGCCGCCGCTGCGATCATTGGGCGGGAGTTGACCGTTCCTGAGTTGGCACAGACGGTGATCTTGACCCGTACCCAGGCCGCATCAACCGCCATGCCGGAGACGGAATCATTGGGACACTTGGCCCAGACTCGAGCCACCATGATCATTCACCTGGCGATTCGCCGGATTCGTCAGATCTGTGCGGAGCTGACGCCTGCGTACGGCAGTGATTGCCCGGTCGCCGTGGTCGCCAGTGCTACACAGCCCGACGAGCTGGTGCTCCGCGGTACTTTGGCGACCATCGCCGACCAGGTCGAGAATGCCGGTTTGCGTCAGGCGGCTGTGATCATGGTGGGACACGCGTTGCATGCTGAGGACTTCGTCGAGTCTCATCTGTATGGGAAGCGGCGTCGTTAGCTGCGTCAGGCGTTGTGCGACCGGCTGGTCCACACCGACGAGTTGAGGCTGCGCCGGGTTTGGCTCGAACCAATGATCAGTAGGCAGCTCATGTCAATGCTGTCTGCCTCGAGAGCCTCCAAAGTTGTGACCGTCAGATTCTCGCCTTCGCGTCCTATGTGACGGCCAACAATTACCGGCGTGTGTGCTGGCCGTAGCTCCAGCAATAGCTCGCGCGCACGCACCATCTGCTCCCGCCGGCTACGTGAGGCGGGGTTGTAGATTGCCAGCACTAGGTCGGCTTCAGCTATGGCGCGCAACCGTTCTTCGATCACTGACCAAGGCTTCAGCCGGTCCGACAGTGACACAACGGCATAGTCCCCGCCGAGTGGTGCGCCAGCGCGGGCAGCAACCGCCTGAGCTGCCGTCACACCCGGGAGCACCGTGATCTTGACGTTTGCGTAGCGATCATCCTCAGCCGCTTCGAATACAGCTGAGGCCATGCCGAAGATTCCGGCATCTCCGCCAGACACTACGGCGACTCGTTCCCCGTCTCGAGCAAGATCAAGAGCGAAGCGAGCGCGTGCTACCTCGACTGTATTGCCGCTGGCATGCCGCTGTTGATTCGAGCGAGCCGGCAGTCGATCGAGATAAGGTCCGTAGCCCACAACATGATCAACTTCGGCAAGCACCTGGGAGACCTCGGGCGTGATCCAGCCATCGGAGCCGGGCCCAAGACCCACGACGAAGAGCCGTGGACTATCGACAGCATCGGATGAGTGGGGCTGTTGCAGGGTGGCAGATCGGCCAGCTGCAGCAATGCGTCGATCCCGGCCCGGTACGACGATCATGGAAAAGTACGGCACGGCTGCAGGATCCACGTCGGTGACCGGCAGGATGCGCTGCTCACCAGTCGTTGCTCGCTCCACATAAAGCGCATCGCCGAGCCGGCCGGACTGCCGTAACGCCTCGCGTACGCCAGCAAAGGTCCGGCCCAGTTTCATGATCGCGGCGGCGTCGGTATCGGCGAGTCGGCGGGCGAGCTCGGGGACCGGCAGGGTTCCGGGCAGCACCGCGAGGACGTCCTCATGCCTGGCGAGCGGGGTCTTCAGAGCAGTGGCAGCCGCGGTTAGCGATGTGACTCCGGCCACG
>DATLQC010000066.1:0-5302 GCA_035535395.1 Propionibacteriaceae bacterium
GTTGTCGACGGCTGCCGGCACGGCGTAGTGACTGGTCAAATGATCACGGACCGGGTAGTTGTCCCAGCCCGGCATGCTGATCGAGCGGGCAATCCGGCCACTGTGCCAGTCCACGGGACCCGGCACTCCGAGGGCAACTCCGCGCAACGACTCCGGCGGCCGGCCAGACCGCTTGAGCAGACCATCCAGCTCATTGGTGACCATGTCGAGAACAAGGCTCGGTCCCTTGTCAATCGAACTTTCGATCACCGTCTCGCTGATCACGTCACCGGCCGCTGTGCTGACCGCGAGCCGGCCATGGGTCCTTCCGAGGTCGGCAACCAGAACAGTGGTGGCTTGATCGTTGACCCGTAGCCGGGTGGATGGACGGCCGCGCCGCAGGTCAACCACACTCCCGTCCTCGGTGAGATAGCCGGCGGCAAGGAGCGCGTCGATGCGGGCGGTGAGCGTCGAGCGGGCCAGGCCGGTCACCCGTTGCAGCTCGCCGCGCGTGGCGACCGTACCGGTTCGGAACAGCTGTAGGAGCTCGCCCGCGCGGTTGAGACTCGACGGCACGTGATCCCTCTCTTTCCCAGGCGACAGACTACGACTGTTATTGAATTTTGTCTTACCCGTCCTGATTTAAGTCTTGCCATCGGTCTTAATTAGCGATTTGATGAGCGGAAGTGCGGTGTCGGTGCCGCGACGCCCGCGAGCGCTCAATGTCCACTCCCGGGCAACCGAGCAACTCGTCCAGTGAAGGAGCTTCGAAGTGCGCAGATCACGTTTCCTGGCAGGCATCGCAGTCACCGCCATGCTGGCCCTGGCAGCCTGCGGAGGAGGTGGTGGCAGCAGCGGCGGCGACCAGGGCGGCGGGGGCGGCTCAAAAGACGAGGGCACCCTGACCGTTTGGACCACCGAAGACGTTGCCGAGCGGGTTGCGGCGCAGCAAAAGATCATGGATGCCTGGTCCGCCAAGTCCGGAACCAAGGTAAAGCTGGTCGCGGTTGCTGAAGATCAACTCACGACAGTGCTCACCTCGGCGGCAGCTGCCAAGGACCTACCGGACGTTATTGGTGCTCTTTCCCTCAACGGGATGAATCAGCTGCGTACCGATGAGCTGGTCGATCCCGAGGCCGCAAAAGAGATTGTGGATGGGCTGGGTGCCGACACGTTCTTCAAGCGCACCCTCGAACTGACCAGTGTGGATGGCGAGCAGATCGCCGTACCGAGTGACGGATTCTCCAATCTGCTCTTCTACCGCAAGGACCTCTTCAAGGCCGCTGGTCTGCCAGACCCCAAGACCTACGACGACATCCAGAACGCCGCGAAAGAGCTGCACAAGGGCAAGATGGCCGGCATCGTAGCGGCGACCGCACCCGCGGACTCGTTCACGGATCAGACGTTCGAGTGGGTGGCTCTCGCCAACGGCTGCCAGCTGGTCGACGACAACGCCAAGATCACGTTGAACAGCCCGCAATGCCAGGAGGCCTTAAATTTCTACGCCAACTTGATCAAGGAATCCTCGGTCAAGGGGAACCAGGACGCTGATACCACCCGAGCCACCTACTTCGCCGGCAATGCCGCCATGGTGATGTGGTCGTCCTTCTTGCTCGATGAGCTCGCAGGCCTGCGCAATGATGCGCTCCCGACTTGTGCGCAGTGCAAGAACGACCCCGAGTGGCTTGCTAAGAACACCGGCATCCTCACCCAGATCCAAGGGCCTAGCGGCCCGAAACCGGCTGCCTGGGGCGAGGTTGTCTCCTGGAACGTGCTGAAAGACGCCAATCCGAAGACCAAGGACTTCGTCACCTACATGATGAGCGACGGCTATCTGGACTGGCTGGGGATCGCGCCCGAGGGCAAGATGCCCACTCGCTCCGGCACCTCGGCCAATCCGAAGGAATATGCCGATGGCTGGACCAAGCTCAGCGCGGGGGTCGATAAGAAGGAGCTGCTGACCAAGGTCTATCCGGCCGAAGTCTTGAACACGATCGTCGCCAGCTCGGGGAGCTTCGAGCGATGGGGAATCCCACAAGGTCAAGGCGCGCTGTCAGCAGCCGTCGCTGGCCAGTACGTGGTGCCCCAAGCGCTAGCCAAGATGCTGAACTCTGGCGCCAGCGCAGCTGATGCAGCGAATGAAGCACAGAAGGGCGCGGAGCAGGTCCAAAAGGATCTCGGCGGCTGACCTGCGCTGATGAGATCTCCCTGGCCAGGTAGTACCCCCAGCTGCCCGGGCCAGGGAGATCACCAAGCTGGCCGGTCCGCACAAGCCGATCGGTGGTGAGGGAGACGTACGACATCAAGGAGCACCGTGTCCACAGCGGTAACAGAGACAACCTCAACCCCAACCGGGACAACTAAACCCAAGAAGCGGAGAACGCTTACCCAGCGCGACGCCCGGCTAGGTCTGTGGCTCATGTCGCCGACCCTGCTGATCGTGGTAGCAATCGTGATCTTCCCGTTGCTCTGGTCGATCTTGCTCTCGTTTCAGCGAATGCGCCTGATCCAGATCGGTCGGGCTAGCTTCTTTGAGCCACTTACGTTGGCCAATTACCAGCGGGTGCTGGGCTCCAGCACCTTCTGGACCAGCCTATTGACCACCTTCGCCTACACCTTCGGCTCGGTAGTGCTCGCGATCTCGCTCGGAGTGCTGGCCGCAATGGCGGTCCGGCAGCCATTCCGCGGCCGAACCTTTGTCCGCGCTGCATATCTACTGCCGTACGTCGCGCCCGTTGTCGCAGTCACATTTATCTGGCGGACGATGCTCAATCCGCAGTTCGGCATCGTCAATATCATCGGCCAGAACGTCTTGGGCTGGGATGAACCGATTCCGTTCGTTTCGCAGGCGGTCGGTACCTGGAACCTGTTCGGGCTGGAAATTCCCGTGCCCACGGCACTGCTGACAACGATCGCCTTCGAAGGATGGCGATACTTCCCCTTCGCATTCCTTTTCTTGATCGCGCGGTTGGGCGCAATGTCTGGTGAGGCAGAAGAGGCAGCCCTCGTGGACGGGGCGACCCCCTGGCAGTCCTTCAGATTCATCGTATTTCCCCAACTCGTGCCGATCATCGGCCTGCTCGCGATATTGCGCACGATCTGGACGTTCAACGAGTTCGACGACATTTTCCTGCTGACCGGCGGCGCCGCTGGTACTGGCGTCGCAAGCATCCAGGTCTACAACTACCTCACCGTGCAGCGCAACGTCGGTGCTGCTGCAGCCCAATCGGTGATCATGGCGCTGGTGCTTATCGTCCTGCTTGGCATCTATGTGCTGGTCCTGCGCAGGAGAGGAGAGCGGATATGACCGCGCAGCAAATCGTCACTCCGCCGAGTCAGGTCGCCGCCCCGCCCCAACAACGCACTCCGTACCCCCGATGGACCCGGCATCACATCCAAAGCCGAACTTTCCGGATTCTGCGCTGGGTGGTGATCATCGGATTCCTGATCGCAACGCTTGTGCCGTTCTACTACATGGTGCTGCTGTCGGTGAAACCGATCGAGGCCCTGCTGCGCGATCCCGCCTCCATGATCGTCAAGCCGTCGGAGTTTACTCTGCAGACCTACGTCGACGTACTTTCTCCGGTGGCTTCCGGAGGCCAGGGCTTTGGCCGCTTCCTGGTCAACAGCGCCGTCGTCGCCCTGGCTTCGGTGGCGCTGGCACTGATCATCGGGATCCCCGGCGCGTACGCCATTGCCCGGCTGCCGTTCATCGGACGACGCCAGGTCAGCGGCGTCTTCTTGGCCGCATACCTGTTCCCCGCGATTCTGATGGCGATCCCGTTGTTCGTCGGCTTCACTCGGATTGGGCTACGCGGCTCACTGGTTGGGCTGATCATTGTCTACACCGCGCAGACCGTGCCAGTCGCGATCTACATGCTCCGCAATTACTTCGAGACCGTTCCCGAGTCCGTCGAGGAGGCCGGTCTAGTGGATGGCCTGAGTCGTATCGGCGTGCTGCGCCAGATCAGCTTGAAGCTGGCCATGCCGTCGATCATGTCCACCGGGTTGTTCGTGTTCATGATCGCGTGGAACGAGTTCCTGTTTGCGCTGCTGTTCCTGGTCGATCGCCGGGAGCGTTGGACCGTTTCGCTGGGCTTGTCGCAGCTCTCCGGAAGCGTCGAGGTGCCGACTACCGTGCTTATGGCGGGATCAGTCGTACTCACACTGCCGATCATCATCATCTTCTTTGCCACCGAGCGACTGCTGACCGGCGGCCTAACGGCGGGAGCCGAGAAGGGGTAGACGTGCACGACCCGCTCAGCGTTGCCGATCTTGTTCATGATGAGCTGCGGCAACGCATTGAAAGCGGCTACCAGGTCTCAGGCATTGCAGCTGATCTTGCCGCGACACCCATTGATGATCTTGATCGGCTGGAGGCGCTCTATCTGGAGCTGATCAAGACGAAGCGAAGATCAGGTTGGGCGTACGAAGAGCCGGAATCCCTCGAGGAGATTCTCGAGGCCATGCCGGCCGGCCCGCTAGACGCGACAGATTCTCTTGGACCGCCACAGCCCGCCGAGCTGGCCAACCGGATTCTCGGCGGCTGGCTGGGCCGGATCGCCGGGTGCAATCTCGGCAAGCCCGTTGAGAATGGCGACTTCTGGACTCCGGATCGGATCCGCGCGTACCTGGAAATGGCGGACGCCTATCCGCTGCGTGACTACATTCCGGTACCAGACCCGATGCCCGAGGGGTTCCGGTTCCACCGGAGCTGGCCCGAGACAACCCGCGGCCGGGTACGAGGCTCGGCTCGGGACGACGACATCGACTATTCGATCTTGGCCGTGTGGCTGCTGGAGCATCACGGGTTTGAGCTCACGCCCGATCATGTCGCGCAGGCCTGGCTGTCCTTCCTGCCCTATCTTCAGGTGTTCACGGCTGAACGGGCCGTGATGGTCAACCTGCTGCACAACGTGCCTATCGCATCGGTTGGCGATACACGGAACCCCTATCGGGAGTGGATTGGCGCGCTGATTCGCGCCGATGTCTTCGGCTGGGTCTTTCCCGGCCGGCCCCGCATGGCTGCCCGACTCGTCTATTCGGATGCCTCGCTGTCACACCGATGCAACGGGATCTATGCCGCCATGTGGGCGGCCGCGCTGGTCTCGTTGGCATGTGTAGCGGCTAAACCACAGGAGGCAGTAGAGCAATCACTGGGCTTTGTGCCTGCGCGCTCCCGGCTGGCCGAAGCTCTGAATAGCGTTCATGAGCTCTATCGGACCGGCTGCACATGGGAGGCGGCAGTGGAGACGATTCGCGCCCGCTTCGGCGAGTACAGCTGGGTGCACTCGATCAACAATGCGTGTCTGATCACCGCCGG
>DATLQC010000067.1:0-6675 GCA_035535395.1 Propionibacteriaceae bacterium
CGAGCCGTACCGGCACCTGACCGGGGTCGCGACCGGCAAGGACGGTCGGATGGGTGGATGCAACCTCGAACGCGATGTCGGTGCCAGAGTGTGAAGCGCCGACCACGAGCACCGAATCAGGCTTGAGCTGCGCAGGGCTGCGGTACTCGCTGGAATGCAGCTGCCGAATCGACGGGTCAAGGTCCATCGCGAAGTCAGGAATGCTCGGCGTGCGGCCGAACGTGCCGGTCGCCACCACAACGTTGTCGGCGATGATGCGGTCATCTCCGAGATGGAGCACATAGTTCCTGTCGGCCGCCTCTAAGCGGTCCACCTGGGTGGACATCCGCACGGGGAGCGCGAACCGCTCGGCGTACGCCGCTAGGTAATCGGCGACCTGGTCTTTGGTCGGGTAAGACCATTTCGGAGCCGGGAAGGGCAGTCCCGGTAACCCGTCGTAGCCTGCCGGCGAATAAAGGCGCAATGAGTCCCACTGCGCTCTCCAGTTGTCGCCGACTCGCCGGTTTCCGTCCAAGATCACGCAGGGTCGTCCACTTCGTTGTAGGTAATAGGCCGTCGCTAGGCCGGCTTGTCCGGCGCCGATGATCGCTGTCTCGATGTGCTCGATCGTCATGATTAGCTCCCGTGAAAGGTTGGATGCCGCTTGATCGGGGCGTACGGCGCACATAACGCAGGTGCCAGAAGAGCATTAGTCCCGATGTGACGACATAGAAGGTGTGTAGGGCCCAGATCGGGCCAAGCGGCAACTGAAAGACGTAGATGCTGTGTACCGCGTTGCCGGCATTGGCAAGTACGAGATTCCCCCTGCTGTAGGAGCTGAGCTCCTTGGTTCGCGCCGCCTTGATCAACATTGGCAGTGTGCTCACACCGAACAAGACGGTGGACACCGATCCTGCGAGCATCGCCATGGCTGACATGCCGACGACGCTACGGAGCAGCTGCCTCGGCGCGCGTCGGGTCAGCTACCCATCCTGCAGAAACGTCGAATGGGTGGATTCCCCCACGAAGGTTCCCAGCAACCGCCGCACCCACCAAGCTTGCCGGCACGGCATTCCATGCTGAACGAGGCAGCTGTCCAAAGTAAGTGCCAACGAACATCGCGCCAATAACACCCTTGGCAACCCGGCCGGCAGTGCGTGCGCCGCTTCTTCTTGCGGCCAACGGTCCACCTGAGGCCCAGCCGGTCAAGGCAAGGCCGGCGAATGCGGCGTAGATGGCAGCCACCGTAGGCCAACCACCGACGTCGTCTATGTTCCTTCCGCCAGGAAACAGAGCCCTTCCTTGGCGTACCGCGCGACGACCGCGAAGTGCGTGCCGTGTGCCGCCATGAAACCCAGATAGAGCGGCCGCCATGCCCGCGCAGTACGCGGTCCTAGTGCGGGTGCATGTGGGCAGCTGCGAAGAGTAGTGCCGAGCTTCGTGCTGTCAGCCGGACGGCTTGCGTGGCAGACGCACCAGGTCCAGACCAGCCCGAGGGAGCCGATCCGCTGCTCGTCGAGACCTGGCAGCAGCTGATGGGCTTGGTCCTAGAACAGCGCTTCCGGTGGGCTGAGGTTGCCGACCAGCTCGGCATAACGCAGGCGGCCCTGCGCGCTCTGCTGGCGATCGACCCGAGCCGGCCGCAGTCGATGCGCGAGCTGGCCACCGCAATGAACTGCGATCCGTCCTACATCACCGCGATGATCGACGATCTCGAGCGAGCGGGCCTCGCAACTCGGCGGCCGTCGACCACAGATCGCCGTGTCAAGACCGTCGTGCTTACCCGCCGTGGGAATGCGGCGTTGCGCACTGCGCGCGACGGATTGCTCGCCCCACCACCGCAGCTGGCCCAGCTGACCAAGGCCGAACAGCAGAAGCTCGCTCGGATGCTCCAGCAAGGCCTCAATCTCCAGAGCCGCTCCTGACTCGACTGTGAAGGGGTCTAGCGGGTAAGGAGGGTTTGCTCTCTATGGAAAGGTGGCGGGATGAGCGAACCACATCGAGTCCGGAAAGTCGTGTCGACCGTGCTGCCAACCGCCCACGGCACCTTCCAACTCCATGGGTACGCCGTAGAACCTGGCCGGGAGCATGTGGCACTAGTTCTGGGTGACCTGGACGGCGATGGCCGGAACGGCCATGTCCCCCTGGTTCGGGTGCACTCCGAGTGCCTCACCGGGGATGCCCTCGGATCTCGGCGGTGCGACTGCGGCGAGCAACTCGACGCCGCGATGCAGGAGATCGCGCGAGAGGGCCTCGGTGTCATCATCTACCTTCGCGGGCATGAGGGCCGCGGCATCGGGCTGCACGCCAAGCTGCACGCGTACGCATTGCAGGACGCCGGACTTGACACTATTGATGCGAATTTGCGACTTGGTCTGCCGGTCGATGCCCGTAATTACGACGTGGCCGCGGCAATACTTCATGATCTAGGAGTGCAGCGGATACGGCTGCTGTCGGCGAATCCGGAGAAAAGCGCTCGGCTCAATGATCTTGGCATTGAGGTGACCGCGCGGCTGCCGCTGCTGGTGCCAGAGCACGCCGAGAACGCCTTCTATCTCGCCACGAAACGCAATCGGATGGGTCACGACAACATGCGCGACTTGCCCGATGTGTGGAGTGAGCTGCTGCACGGGCGAGTGCCCCATCGGGCTGCGGCCGGACCGGAATCGGAGCTGCTCGACCGGTACGGATCGCTGGTTGCTGCCGGGCCGTTGATCACTATCGCTCAGCTAGCGCAGAGCATCGACGGCTTTATCGCCTCCCGAACCGGCGATGCGAACTACGTCTCCGGCGAAGAGGACCGGGAGCACCTACACCGGTTGCGGGCACTGGTGGACGCCGTGGTCGTCGGTGCCCAGACCGTGACCGCAGACAATCCCCAGCTCACCACGCGCGCAGTGCCGGGACCATCTCCGGTTCGCGTAGTCATCGATCCAGCGGGCAGAATTCCGAGGCAAGCTCGGTTGCTGACCGACGGCAGCGCGAAGACCTTGTGGTGCGTCGCTGCCGGCTTTGATCCGCCAGCGGGCCTCGCTCCGCATGTTCAAGTGATTTCCCTTCCTGTCGAAGAAGGATGGTTTCAGCCCCAGGCAGTGCTGGACATGCTGCGGGAACGCGGGCTGGGCCGGGTGCTCGTCGAGGGCGGCGGTCGTACGGTGTCAGATTTCCTGGCCGCAGGCGTACTCGATCGGCTCTATCTGACAACTGCTCCGATCTTGGTCGGAGATGGAGTGCCGGGGGTACGCTTCGCCGGCGCTGACCTGATCGGGGATGCCCTAACCGCCTCGGTACGCCGGTTCAGCCTGGGCCCCGACAGCTGCACGGTGTTTGATTTCGCCGCAGCACGACCCGGACTACGATCCGCTCGGCAGCGTCAAGATGTCGCAGTGCCCGAGTTCGATCCGCAGGACTCCGAGAGCGAGCTGGACGCGTCGTAACTCGAGCCAGGCGACCGCCGTCGGAGCGAGAGCCGGGTCTTGCGCAACGGCGGCATTGAGCCGCTCCTGGAGTACCTGGTCGACAAATGCTTGACCGCTGGAAGCGGTCAACTGCCACGGAGTCTCCTCGCACAGCACCCGGAACCCGGCGGCGCGCAGGCTGTTGCTGGCCAATGAGGTTGCCTCTGGACCAGCGTGGCCGGCGCGCCTTTGATGATCATTGAACGCATCCAGCAACGGTTGATCATCTGGATCCGATGGAACCACAGCGAGCGTCCCGCTGACGGTAAGGCTGAACAGCGCCGGCACCTGGTTGTCGATCACCGCGCGGCACACCGCGTCGAGCTGCGCTGTTGTTAGCACGTCGAGCAGAGCGGAACAGGTGACGAGCCGCCGATGGCCAGCGCTGCCATCCAGCAGCTGCGGGAGCGCCTCGACACCTTCATTGATGATCATCGTATCGTCGGGCAACGGTAGTGACTGGCTGATAATCGGATCATGATCAAGATGGATCCAACGCTGTCGAAAAGGTAGCCGGCGTGCCAGCCAGCGCTGGTTGGCACCCGTCCCCGCACCAAGATCAATGATCTCAATGCCACTTTGATGATCACTCGTTTCGATCAAGTAGTTGATCAATTCAGGCAGCAAGGTGTTCAGAGTGGCGGCCCGAGCGGCGGTGTCGGCGGCGACCCGGGCGGCGAGCCAGCGTGGATCGACGGTGGGTACTGTGCCCGCTCCAGATAGGCCAGCACCGACTCTGCCGTCTGCCGCCATCCGCGCAGCGTATCTCGCCGAGAGAGCGCCGCCTGGCGCCAGGCGTGCCGCAGCCTCGGGTCGGTGAGCCAGCTGCGCAGCAGTACCGCCAGGCTTGCGGGGTCGCCGGGCGGGACCGCCGCGCCGGGTGTCGCATCGCTGGGCGACGTCGCCCCCTGATGCAGGGCTTCAACGGCACCGGTGTCCGCCGGCACAACGGCCGGGATACCGCGAGCCAGCGCCTCACCGATGACGAGGCCGTACGTCTCGATGCGCGATGGCAGTATCAGCAGGTCGGCGGCATCCCATTCCCGGGCGAGCGCGTTGCCGTCGAGCATTCCGGGCACGGCAATCCGTTCCCCCAGCCCGGCCGCCGCGATTTCCGCGCGTACTCGAGCGGCGTAGTTCAGAGCAGCTCGATCCGAGCCGACGAGGGCGGCCGTCCAGGAAAGGTTGGTGATTTGCGCTAGGGCTTGTACGAGCGTGAGTTGATCTTTGGTCGGCGTCAGGGCGGCCAACGTGAGGAAGCGGGGAGGTCCGATGTGCTGGCTCCCCCGGGCGACGGCCGCCTGCCCGACGCCCGGGACCGCCACCCCGACATCGCGACGCCCAAACCGCCGGTTGAGCTGGGCAGCAGACCAGCGACTGGTACACAGCACCCCGGAGGCGGCCTGGATCGCTCGTGCCTCCAGTGCGGCGTACCGCTCCCGCCGGCTTGGCTCGAGGCCAAGCTCGTCGCTGATGGGCAAGTGAAGCACGATGATGATCACCTGCCCGAAGCCGACCGCCGCAGTAATCACATCCGGCGCCCCGCAGGCCACAATGCCGTCAACCAAGGAAGTTGGTGCCTCCTGCAGGACTCTCGCGAGCTGAGCATGGGTTGATGCGTTGCCCTCCGGCCACTGCCCGGGCAAGGTGTGCAACCGCACGTCGGCGCCCAGCGCCCGCAACTCGGCGACGAGATTCTGGTTATAGACATTGCCACCGGTCGGGACGTCCCGGTCCCAGGTCACAAAGCCGAGATGCTCACTCAAGGGTCTTGGTGTAGCCCGCCCATGCATCGGGATGCTCACGCAGCGTGACGTCCAACTTGCTGAGACCGCGGCCCTGGAGTGAACTCGCGACCCGCTCCGTGATGAACTCCGCTACTGCCTCGGTGGTGGTGAGCGTGCCAACAAGATCGGGATGCTCATCCAGGTTGCGATAGTCGAGATCACTCAATGATTGTTTGAGAACGTCAGCCGCTTCGCCGATGTCGATCACGATTGACTCCGCCGTCAGCGTGTCGCGCCAGAGCGTCAGCTCCACGACATAGGTGGCACCATGCAGGTTCTGCGCCGGGCCGAACGAAGGATGCGGCAAGCTGTGGGCGATCATTACATGATCACGAACCGTCAAGTGGAACACTCCTAGGTCTCCTCGTCTTTTCGGTAGTCGATCACCTGACATAGTGTCTCAACATCGCCATCGAAGATCGACTCCATGGTCTGGGGCAGCGCGCCGAAGGGCGCATGGCCAGTGATGAAAGCATCGAAGACGGGGTCCTCAAGCAGCCGCATCGCAAGTGCCAACCGGTCATTGGTGGTACGCCGGGCGCGCCGCGAGGCAGCGACGGCACCGACCTGGCTGGCTCGGATGGTCAGCCGGCGGGAATGGAATGCGGTACCGAGCGGAACCCGCGGCTGCTTCAGTCCGTACCAAGAGAGCTCGATCAGCTCGGCCTCCTCCCCCAGCAACTGCAGGCTCCGGGCGAGGCCGGATTCGCTGGCGGAGCAGTGAAAAACAAGATCATTGTCACCGGCGGCGTCTTTGGGGTTCACCAGATCAACCTTGAGAGCGTCGGCCAGCCGTGACCTAGCTGGGTTGACATCGACCAGCTGTAACCGGTCGAGTGGAAAAGTCCGCAACAGGGCGGCGATGATGCCGCCAACCATGCCCGCCCCGACGACGGCAACGCGGTCACCGATCCTGGGTGCCGCATCCCAGAGTGCGTTGATGCCGGTTTCGACGGTCCCGGCTAGCACTGCCCGGTCGCTGGGAACTGCGTCGGGCACTGGTGTCAGCGCACTGGCCGGCACCACGTAACGATCTTGATGCGGGTGCAGGCAGAACACCCTGCGGCCCTTGAGCTGGGCCGAGCCTTCTTCGACAACACCGACTGAGAGGTATCCGTACTTGACCGGGCCAGGCCAGTTTCCGACCTGAAATGGAGCCCGCATGGACTCGGCCACTTCCGGAGGGACGTGTCCGGCGTGCACGAGCATCTCGGTGCCGCGGCTGATGCCAGAGCAGATGCTGCGTACCAGTGCCTCATCCTCACGCGGTCGGCGGGCAGGTTCGGTACGCAGGACACCGTGCCGAGGGGCCATGGTCCAGTACGCGGTCCAGCGATCAGTCGCCATGTTGGGCATTGTCTCGTTGCGGGCCTTGGGTGGTGGAGGCGGACGGCGCCTGCTGGCTCTCATCGTGCCCGGCGGCGTACGTTTCCCACCACAGACGCGAAGAC
>DATLQC010000068.1:0-3242 GCA_035535395.1 Propionibacteriaceae bacterium
CACCGGACTGCCGCAGACAACCGAGACCGTGCGCCAAGTTCCGAACGCACTCAAAGGACAAGAGGAGAGAAACCTATGACTACCAGCAACGACCCGGATGAGATCCGGGCAGACATCGAACGGACGCGCGCGACATTAAGCGACGACGTTGACGACCTGGCTGAGAGCGTTAAGCCGAAGAGCGTCGCACGGCGTCAGGTCGACAAGGTCAAGGACGCCGCCGGCAGCCTCAAGGACCGCGTCATGGGTTCCGACGAGGACGACTACAGCAGCAGCTCAACGGTGGGGGATAAGGCGTCCGCTGCCAAGGATGCGGTCACCGATAAGGCCTACGCCGCCAAGGACACCGTCGCCGACAAGGCGTACGCGGCCAAGGACACCGTGAGCGGGAAGGCCTCCGAGGCTGCCGACGCGGTAAGGGAAGCGCCGACGACGCTGAAGCGGAAGACGCAGGGCAATCCCCTGGCAGCCGGATTGATCGCCTTCGGCCTTGGGATGCTGGTGTCATCGCTAATTCCTTCCAGCCAGAAGGAGCGGCAGGCTGTATCCCAGCTGCAAGAGAATCTGGAGCCGGTCAAGCAGAAGGCCACCGAGGTGGCGAGGGATATGGGCGAAAGTCTGAAGCCGGCCGCTCAGGAAGCTGCTGAGTCCGTGAAGGGTACCGCTCAGGAGGGCGTCGAGAGCGTCAAGCAAGAGGGCCAGTCGGCCGCTCAAGACGTCAAAGGCCAGGCAAATGGTTCCAAGGAGACGGTGCAGCAGCAGACCACCTGAGCCGGAGCAATCCACGGAGGCGTCGCAACCTGCGTGCACGTAGGTTTCTGACGGTCTGCACAGTTTGCAACCTGTGCAGACCTTCAGAAACTGTGCAGACCCTTACGAATCATCGGGGGAGGTCTTAGACGGTGCGCATCCTGATGTGGGACATGCATGGCGGATACACCGACTCATTGGTGGCCGGCACACATGACTATCTGTTCTTACCGCCCGAGCCATCAGGCCGCGGCGGATTGGCACGTTATGGCGGTTCTCCGCCGAGCAATGCGTACGAGGTGACAGCGGAAGAGCTGCGTGATCAGCCGCCGGATGTGGTTCTGCTGCAAAGGCTGGAGGAGATTCAGCTCTGTACTGAACACCTCAAGCGCCGACCGGGACATGATCTGCCGGCGATCTTTCTCGAGCACAACACTCCCAAGACCGATGTGCCGTCGACACGGCACCCACTCGCCGACGAGCCTTCACTGCTCGTTGTGCATGTGACGTACTTCAATCAACTGTTCTGGGATTGCGGCCGTACCCCGACCCGCGTGATCGAGCATGGGGTTGCCGATCCGGGCCTGCGCTACACCGGCCGCCTGCCTCGGCTGGCATTCGTTGTCAACGAGCCGGTACGCCGCTGGCGTGTCACCGGAACAGACTTGCTCACCGACTTCGCCGACTTCGACGTGGACGCGTTCGGCATCGACGCTGACCTGCTGCCCGACGCGCTGCGGCCTGCTCATCAACGCATTACCTATGCAGGCAATCTGAAACCCAACCAGCTCTACGACGCCATGGCCGAGCGTCGGGTCTATCTCCACCTCAACCGCTGGACCTCACTTGGATTGTCACTGATCCAGGCGATGCTGCTAGGAATGCCCGTGGTGGTACTCGACACGACTGAAGCATCCCGAGCGGCGCCTGTCGCAGCCGGTGCTCGCTCCAGCGACATCACCGAGCTGGTCACGGCCACTAAAGCCCTGCTCGGCGATCCCGAGGAGGCACAGCACCGCGGGCTAATCGCACGACGCGCCGCACTGGAGCGTTATGGTCTCCCGCGCTTCGTGGACGACTGGGATCTCACCTTTAAGGAGGCGGCAGAAATCGCCGTCCGGGTCTCGTAGTCTCTTGGCGCCTGTTGGCATTCGCTTTCGGGGGTCTCAATGAGCGATGCGAGGTGATCTTCATGCCTGAGACTGATTACGCGGCTAGTACCGACGACACCGCTGACATTGAGTCGGGGTCCCGCGTGGTGCCGCTTCCGCCGTCCCGGCTCAACCGGGCGCTACTTGCGGTGGTACGGATTGGCGTCGGGTTGCTTTGGCTGCAGAACGTGGGTTGGAAAACGCCGCCGGATTTCGGTCGTGGTGATCCGCCGGGCGGGCTGTACCTGTCTGCTAGCTATGCCGTTTCACATCAGGTACTTCCGCCGTTCGCCTGGGTGATGGATCGCTTCGTGCTGCCGAATTTCACTTTCTTTGGCTGGATGGTCCTACTGGTCGAGGCAGCACTCGGTGCATTTCTCGTGATCGGGCTGGCAACTCGCTTCTGGGCACTCGTCGGGATCGCCCAGACCGTGGCGATTGCGCTGTCTGTGCTGAACGCGCCGCACGAGTGGTACTGGTCATACTTGTTGATGCTTCTGGCACATGTGGCGCTGTTTGCCACAGCTGCCGGGCGGTACGCCGGTCTCGATAGTGTGCTGCGTCCCAGCTGGGAGCTCTCCCGGTCGTGGGCGGCGCGATTGTTGGTGTGGGCATCATGAAGTCGAATCGATCCCTGAATCCTTATCAAGCGTTGGATCGCGCAGCAATGGTGCTGGGGCTGGTATCGATCATCAGCGCGGCGTTCTTGTTCGTGCACGGCACCTTCCAGCTCGTTCAGATAGGCGCCGTTGGGCTCGTCGTAGCGATAGTGCTTGGCCTGCTCGCGATTGCCGCTGGTCTGCTGGCCGAACGCACGCTCATGATCGCCGGCGGCGTCGGTTTCCTGCTTGCGGGAGCGGCCCAGCTCGCGCTGCTGGCCGGCGGTAGTAGCGGCTTCCTCGGCGGCAATGCATCGACATTCTCGTTGTGGCTGGGCTTGGGTGCCGGGCTGATCGCGATTGGGTCGGTGCCTCGGCCGGAGATGGCTGAAGAAATGCCTGCAACTGAGTGACCAAATCCGCACCCGAGCTGCCGATTGCTGCTACAACCGCTGGGTAAGGGTTTTGAGCACGATGGAAGTCATCGACCTCCGTCATGTCCTCTGAAGAAGGAGGTTTGGATGAGTCACGCAGTGAACGCTCCGAATGGTGACCGGGGCAACGACGTTGCTGATCGCCCGGCTGGAACGCCAGCCCCCGCGACGACGACGGGCGACACTGCCGTCGCACCCGACCGGCGCGAGGTAGTGGGTCGGCAGAAGGACGCCTTCGGCGGCATGAAGTTCGGCAGCTGTTTCTTCGGCTGGCTGACTGCTTCGGGTACCGCCGTCTTGCTCACCGC
>DATLQC010000069.1:0-4254 GCA_035535395.1 Propionibacteriaceae bacterium
CCAAAGCTGAATTTGTCCTCTTTAGTGGGCTGCGGGGCCATAAGACTCCTCCTAGTTGGTTAGGCGTAGTTGACGACGACTGGGGTGTCCATTACCCCTTCGCCGCGAATCGTACGGGTCACGCCGGTGAGCGGGATCGCGGCCCGCGAACGTGGCGCCCGGTTCGGGAGGTGGTCATTGCGATCCTTCAGTGATCAAGTGTGTGAGGTTGTGACCGGCTCTAGCGGCGAGGGCCGCGGGCGGGGCCGGGGCTACTTACCAAATCCCGCCGTCAGGCCCCGCAGCAGTTGGCGACGACCGACGACGTAAAGCACCAAGATCGGCAGCGTGGACAGCACCACAGCGGCCAGCACGGCCGGGATGTTCACGCTGTACTCGCCCTGGAACGCCCATAACGCCAGCGGCATCACGCGCTTCTCTGGGCTCTGGGTCAAGATCAGGGCGAAGAGGAATGCGTTCCAGACGTGCAGGCCGTTGTAGATGCCGACGGTCACGATTGCCGGCCGCGTCAACGGGAATGCCAACTTCCACGCCATCTGCCAATCCGTGCAGCCGTCGAGTCGCATGGACTCGAACAGCTCGCGGGGTACGTCGCGGATGAAGTTGCTCAAGATCAACACCGTGAGCGGGATTCCGAAAGCGATGGATGGCAAGATCAGCGCGCCCAGCGAGTCATACATCTGAATCCGAGTGATGAGCAAATAGAGGGGGACGATCGCCGCCTGCGACGGAATGGCGAGCCCCAGCAGGAATAATGTCCGGCTGAAGCGCAGCACCCGGCTGTCGCCCCGGACAATGGCGTACGACGCCAGGAAGCTGACGAGGACAAGCGGGATCACCGCCCCGACGGTGACGATCACCGAGTTGAGGAAGTAACGGCCGATCCCGGCCTCTACCACGTCCAGGTACGCCGCCAGCGTCGGCGGGTTCGGAGGAGCGAGCGGATTCTGGGTGAAGTAGGCGCCCTGATCCTTGAAGGAGGTGATCACCACGTAATAGACCGGGATGATGATGATCGCCAGCCACACCCATGCGAAGAAGCCGCCCAGATAGTTGCGGCGACCCTTCACTCGTCGGGCGCCGGAGGAAGCCCGCAGCGGTGCTGTGACCGGAGTGGCAACAGTCGTGGTCATCTCACATCCCCTCCATCTGGCTAGCCCTCAGGTCCTTGCCGCCAAGGCGCTGGATGACGATCGTTAACACCAGCCCGACCACCACAAGGATCACGCCGATGACACTCGCCGCACCCATCTGGTTCGCCTGGAAACCTCGGATGTACATGTCCAGGGCGAGGATCCGGGTGGCATTGCCAGGACCGCCCTGGGTCAGGACCCAGATCAGGTCGAAATACACCAGCGAGCCCACGAGCATCAAAGTCGAGGACGTAATGATCGTGTACTTCAGCTGCGGGATGGTGATGGAGAAGAATTGTCGAACCCGCCCCGCCCCATCGATCTGGGCGGCTTCATACATCTGTTCGGGAATCTGCCGTACGCCACCTTGGTAGAGCAGCGTATGAAACGGGATGAACTGCCAGGCGATCACGAAGATCACAGTGATAAACGCCAGCGTCGGATCACCCAGCCAATCCTGTGCCAGAAATGGCACGTGCAGGCCGGCGGCCAGTCCAAAGTTCGGATCCAGCAGCGACTTGAACGCAATCGCTATCGCAGCCGAGGACATCAGGAGCGGCAGGAAGAACAGCACGGCCAGGAAGGCCCGATAGCGCTGCTGCCCAGCGATGAAAGTGCCCAGCAGCAAGCAGATCGGTGTCTGCACCAGCCACGTAATGATCATGACCGCAAACGTCAGATAAAGCGCGTGCCAGGTGCCCGGATCGGTCAATACCTGGCTCCAGCTTTGCCCGCCGACGAACTGAATGGCACCGATCCCGTCCCAATCAGTGAACGAAAGCACCAGGACGCCGATCAGCGGAACAAAGGCAAATGCGAGAAACATCAACAGAGCCGGAAGCACCAAAATGCCGAGCCGACTCCTCGCGCCGCCCGCGGGCGGTGTCGGCTCCGGCTGCTCGGTCCCGGTCCCAGCGGGAGCCAGCGGAGCAAGGGCGGTCATGTCACGCCTCAATGGTGGCGTTCATCGCCGTCGCGAACTGCTCCGGCGTGATCTTCAGCAAGAACAGCTGATCGATGTTGTTCAGCAGTCTCTCGGCCTGCTCCGGGCTGAGTGCCTGATCCCAGGACTGCTGGAAGTTGGGCGCCTGACTCGTCAAGTTGAACACGAACTGCAGGAACGCTGCATCAGGAGAACTGGCCAGCTTCGACTCCGCCGCCTTTACCACCGGCACCTGGCCGCTCTTGACATACGCATCGACCTCGGCATCGGTGAACAAGCCGTCGGTGAAATAGGCCTTGGCGACCGTCTTCTCCTCATCGGTGGCCTTAGACGAGATGGAGAAATAGTTCGCTGGGTTCCCCACGGCGTCCTTCGGGTCTCCCTTGCCGCCGGGCACAGTCGGAAAGTTCCCAAATCCGAGCCCGCTGGCAACGAACTTCGGTTGGGCCGCCTTCATGCCCCCGTATGCCCAGCCGCCGTGCAGCATCATGGCCGCCTTGCCGGTATACAGGAGAGCCCAGTCGGCGTTGGTGTCGGCGGCGATCGAAGAGAACCCCTTAATGAAGCCGTTCGCCTTCACCAGCTCCTGCACCTTCGTGCAACTCTCGATCACTGCAGGGTCGGACCACGAATCGGGCTTATTGGCGTAAATGGCGTCGAAGACCTCAGGGCCGCCGATCCTGTCGAACAGGTACTCCAACCACATCATCGAGGTCCACTTGGACTGGCCACCCAGGGAGAATGGCGCCACGCCCTGGCCGTTGAAGACATTGACCAGGTTCATCACGTCGTCCCAGGTTGCCGGAGGCTGGGCCCCGGCCTTCTCGAACAGCGTCTTGTTGTAGTACATGACGATCGGCTGGGTGTTTTGGATGGGAACCGCGTAGAACTTATCGTCGATCGTCGCGGCCTTCCACACCGCTGGGATGAACTTGTCCTTAAAGCCAGCATTCTCGCCAACCCAGCTTGTCAGGTCATCGACCTGACCGGCGTCGGCGTAGGACTTCAGGATGCCGCCGCCCCAGCCAAAGATGATCGTTGGTGCCTGTCCGGCTCCCACCGCGGTACGGATCTTCGCCTTGTAGGGGTCGTTCTGGAAGAACGTGACCTTGATCGTTCCTTTGCCGAGCTTGTTGAACGCATCCACCGAGTCCTGCCGAATGCCTTGGTTGGGCTGGCCGGTCAGGGCCCACATGGAGGCTGTGCCGCCAGCGCCACCGCCGGTTGCAGGGGCACTGGCCGCTCCACCGGGCTGAGCAGGGCCAGACGTGCCGCAGGCGGAGAGCCCAACGGCGCCGAGGGCTGAGCCGGCCGCGAGGCCTAGAAATGTACGGCGGCTGGTGCGCGGAATTGACATCGATCCTCCAGAAGAGACAGGCAATTGCTGTGAACAGGCTTTGCGAAAAGTTTCGAGATGGTCGAAAGATGCATCTTAAAATAGAAACAGTCCCGGTGTAGTGTCAATAGCTGCGCTCAGACATTTTTGGGCGTATACATAGCAATTGGGAGTATGGCACCCGCTGGTCGGAGCCTCGCAACTTGTTTAGACCGGAGGAAACGGTGTCGAAAGGACGGCCCACTCTTGCGGAGATCGCGCATGCCGCGGGAGTCTCGGTTGCCACGGTGTCGAAGGTCCTCAACGACCGCGCCGACGTTTCCCTGGAGACCCGCAGGCGGGTACAAAAACACCTCAGAGACTCCTATTACCGACCCGGAGGGTGGGATTCAGTCCGGCCCCGCGGGCAGGGCCGCTCCATTGAGGTTGTGGTTCCCGAGCTGCAAAACCCATACATCATTGGCGTCTTGGCCGGTGTCACCTCATCCGCGGCTGCCGAGGGGTTCGAGGTGGTCATCGGACGACTGCTCAGTTCGGACGCCTCCGTGGACAATCCACAAGCGCTGCTCAGATCCGAGCACGCTGGCGCGATCTTTGTCACTGCCGATGCATCCAGTCCGTCGCTCAAAGCGTTGGACGAGGCGGGATTTCCTGTTGTCGTTGTCGATCCGCTACGGGTCAACGACAGCAAATGCATCAGTATCGGTGCGACCAACTTCACCGGCGGCGTCACTGCCGCCGAACACCTGCTGTCCCTTGGGCACCGGCGGATCGGCCATGCCGGCGGACCGCATTCGGTTGACTGCAGCCATGCTCGGCTGGCCGGCTATAGCTCGGCGCTG
>DATLQC010000070.1:0-18468 GCA_035535395.1 Propionibacteriaceae bacterium
TTCCAGCCGAGGGTTTTGCGGGGCCGGTCGTTGAGTTCGTGGGCGACGAAGGCTAGATAGTCGGGGTGGTAGCCCGATAGGTCGGTGCCTTTGGGGAAGTATTGCCGCAGCAACCCGTTGGTGTTTTCGTTGCTGCCTCGCTGCCAGGGGGAGGCCGGGTCGCAGAAGTAGATGTCGAGATCGAGCGCGTCGGCGATCTTGAGATGCTCAGCCATTTCTGGTCCTTGATCCCAGGTGAGGGTTTTGCGCAGCAGCTGCGGGATCTGCCGCATAGCGGTGATCATGGCGTCACGGACCCTGACCGCGGTATGGTCCCCAGGCAGGGGCAGCAGCACGGTGAAGCGGGTTTTGCGTTCCACCAGGGTGCCGATCGCGGATCTGCCGTTTTTGCCTAAGATCAAATCGCCCTCCCAGTGGCCGGGCAGCGCCCGATCCTCCACCTCGGCGGGCCGTTCGCTGATGGAGACCATGTCGCGGATCCGCGGCTGCCGCTGCCCGTCTCGGCGCCGCGGCTTGCGCACTGCCCGACCGGTCCGCAAACAGCGGGTCAGCTCCCGTTTCAGCTCACCTTTGCCTTGCACATAAAGGGATCGATAGATGGTCTCGTGTGACACCCACATCTCCGGATCATCGGGAAAATCGGTCCGCAGCCGCTGACTGATCTGCTCGGGACTGTGCTTGGAGGCGAGCCTAGCTGCCACCTCGGTATGCAACCTGGCATTGTTGGCCAGCTTGGAACAGCTGCGCCGCGACAGCCGCTGCTCAAACCGCCGCTGCGCCACCACCGGTAAGTAGTTCAACTCCGTCGGCAACGGCCCCCGCGCCCCAACCCGCCGATCCGTCGGCCCCGCCATCAGACGCCGCGCATCGAGACGGTTCACCTCCAACTCCCGAATCACCGTCGTAGTCGAGCGGCCAATCGAGCGGCCGATCGCGGCATAGGAATCACCTACCGACAGGCCAGCCAAAATCGCCTCCCGATCAGCCAACGACAAATGACGACCCGGCACAGCCGGAACCAACGACAACGAGGGCATGCCGCCAGCCTGAACGAACCAGCGCGTGCCAGTAGACCGCGACACGCCCACCGCTACACCCGCCGACGTCGGCGGCACCCCGGCACGGATCAACAACCAGAAACGACGCCTCAACGACCGAGACGGACCAAACGTCATCCAACACTCCTAACAACAAGTGTTGCAATGACCCCTTGAACCCGAGGTCTGCACAGTTTGCAACCTATGCAGACCGTCAGCAAGCTGTGCAGACCCACTCGAAAGGACACCGATGAGAAAGCTAATTGTGAGCACGTTCCTCACTCTTGATGGCGTCATGCAGGCACCCGGCGGACCCGGAGAAGACGACGAGGGCGGTTTCAAGCACGGCGGCTGGTCGGTGAACTACTGGGACGACCTGATGGGACAGGTGATGGGCGAGGCAACCAGCAAGCCATTCGCCATGGTGTTGGGGCGCAAGACCTACGACATCATGGCCGCGCACTGGCCCCACGCCAGCGAGGAAGAGGGCGGCCCGATCTTTAACCAGGCAACCAAGTACGTCGCGTCACGCGGTCGCCCCACGCTGGAGTGGAGCAACTCGGTCCTGATCGAGGGCGACGCGGCGGACGGGTTGGCGGCGCTCAAGCAGGAGGACGGCCCGGAACTGCAGGTGCATGGCAGCAGCAACCTGATCCAGTCACTCTTGCGCCACAACCTTGTTGATGAGTACCGGCTCTGGGTATTCCCGGTCGTCATCGGGTCGGGCAAGCGGCTGTTTTCCGACGGCGCCATCCCCGCCGGGGTGAGGCTGGTGGACAGCAAGGTCTCTACGACGGGCGTCGTCATCGGCACGTACGAGCCGGCCGGCGAGATCGCTATCGGATCGTTCTAGCTGGAGTGACAAGCCCCGGCCGAATCTCTCGGTGGGGCCATTCACTCACTTCAGATGCTGGTTGAACCAGTCCAGCATCTCCTGCCACGCCTGCTGGGCTGCCTCCGCGTTGTAGCGCTCTCCGGTGTCGTTGAAGAACGCGTGGCCGGCCCCTGCGAAGGTGCGAATCTCGTACGTCAGCCCGGCCGCCTTGAGCGCAGCCTCGGCACGGTCCCGGGTCGCGTTTACGCGTTCGTCCTGTTCTCCATAAAACGCGTACACCGCTGCTTTGGCTTTGCTGAAATCCGGGGTCTCAGGCGCCGGGCCATAAAACGGGACAGCAGCTGCCAGACGCTGTTCGCCGGCTTGGAGCATGTTCCAGGTCATGCCACCGCCGAAGCAGAACCCGACCACTCCGATCTTGGCGTCCGGCACTCGCTTCTCGAGCTCATCGATCCCAGCCTTGAGGTCCGCAACCAGCTGCTCAGGCGGGGTGTTTGCCAGCGCGGTCGGTGCGGCCGCCGGATCCTGCAGTTGCGCGGTGCCGCCTTGTGAGGAAAGCAGGTCTACGCACAGCGCCGAGTATGAAGCGCCCGCGAACCTTCCTACGAGGTCGACGAAGTGTGGAGTCAGACCGCGATTCTCGTGGATGACGAGCAGCACGCCCTGGGGATCGCTCGCCTCAGCCCAGGCTCCCTGCAGCTCACCGGCAGGGCCGGCGAAGCGTACGGGTTCCCCGGGTTTGGTCGATGAGGTACGCCCCGGAGCCGACGTGGCGCCCGCCGCCGGGGATGTCGCTCCAGATGCGCCTGTCTGTTCACTGCCGCCGTCGCCGCAAGCGGCTAGTAGGGCAGTCGCACTGCTCATGCTGAGGCCAAGAAGGCCTAATCGGCGTAACGCCTCCCTCCGGCTGAGCAGTCCATCCACAAAATCTTCCGCCACCTCACCAACGAGGTAATTGCGCAGCGCCATGCCAAACCTCCTTGTTTGCCGCCTCTTTGTGCGTGGAACGATCGCCCGTCGGCGAATGTGCCTACTGCTTTAGAGGACGGGGACGCGGGAACCTACGTTCACGTAGCTTGCTGATGGTCTGCACAGGTTGCAACGCGTGCAGACCGCCAGAAACCTGTGCAGAGCAAGGCGATCAGAGACTGCGGCCCATCCGGTCGTCCTTCGCCGGGACTCCCGAGTGAATGCGGACCAGTAAAGGGCAGAAAGGAGCAACCCGACGGCGATTACTTGTTCAGGGACGTACCAGCCGAACGCAGGTCCTCGCAGGCCTCGACCACGCGCTGCGCCATGCCGGCCTCGGCCACCTTCCCCCAGGCCCGCGGGTCGTACGCCTTCTTGTTGCCTACCTCACCGTCGACCTTCAGCACACCGTCGTAGTTGGTGAACATGTGCCCGGCGGCGGGCCGGGTAAAGGCGTACTGGGTGTCGGTGTCGATGTTCATCTTGACCACGCCGTAATCGACCGCGGCCCGGATCTCCTCTAGCGTCGATCCTGATCCGCCGTGGAACACCAGGTCGAACGGCCGCTCCTTGCCGATCTTGGCGCCGACCTCGTCCTGAATGTCTTTCAACACCTCCGGACGGAGCTTGACCGCGCCCGGCTTGTACACGCCGTGCACGTTGCCGAAGGTTAGTGCGGTGATGTAGCGGCCCTTGTCCCCAGTACCAAGCACCTCAACAGTCCGCAGCCCATCCTCAACGGTTGTGTAGAGCTTCTCGTTGATTTCTGCGCTGACGCCGTCCTCTTCGCCACCGACGACGCCGACTTCGATCTCCAAGATCACATTCGCGGCCGAGGTCTGCTGCAACAACTCCCCAGCGATCGACAGGTTTTCCTCAAGCGGCACAGCCGAACCATCCCACATATGCGACTGGAACAGTGGCTCGCCGCCTGACTTGACTCGCTCGGCGGAGAGCGCGAGCAGTGGCCGTACGTACCCGTCCAACTTGTCCTTGGAACAGTGATCGGTGTGCAACGCCACGTTGATCGGATAGTTCTTTGCGACCTCGCGTGCGTACTCAGCCAACGCGGCTGCGCCGGTAACCATGTTCTTGATCGTCGCACCAGATAGATATTCCGCGCCGCCAGTGGACACCTGGATGATGCCGTCGGAGCCGGCTTCGGTAAAGCCCTGAAGGGCCGCGTTCAGGGTCTGTGACGAGCTGATGTTGATCGCTGGGTAGGCGAAAGAGCCCTGCTTGGCCGCATCCAACATGGCGGCATAGACCTCGGGGGTGGCAATGGGCATGCTCGGTGAGCTCCTTTTCTACCGCTCTAGGGTTTTGCGGTGGTTCATTTGGCGATTGCATAGTCTGTCAAAAAAGCCTAAGTAGTGGTGACTGCGGTGCTTTGTCTCAGCTTTCCAGTGCAGACAAGTCCACTCCATGACGGCCGGCCGAAAAGGCCCGGACTGTGCTGTCGAGCGTTGCGGGGAATACTGTGATTTGATCAAGCGGCACGGCTGCGTGTCGTCCGTCAGCCAGAGTAAGCCGAAGTTGCGGGCCGCGACCAAGGCCACCCTTCCTCGTGTCGATCTTCGCGACTTGTCGCCACGATGCGCTAACGCCGGCAACCTGGATGCCGGGGGGCCCGATCCGGATGGCGACGCCGTTTCCGACGGTTCGCATTTCGCGTTTCGCCAAGACGTACATCACGATGCTGGCCGCCAGCCAGGCCAGCGATACCCCTAGCACGATCGCGAAAATGATGATCAATCCGGAGCCGCCAAGATCTTCTCGGCGCCATAGGTAGATCAAACCCAGCAGCGCAATGGTGATCCCGAGACTGATCAGCCGCATCCGTATCAGGCGGCGGCGCCGCTCCACCTTTGCGGTGAGCGGTCCTGGGTCGTAGGGAATGACCAACTCAGAGATCGGACCGGTGCTCATGAGGCCACAGGTTAGTTCTCTCGAGCACCCCGTGGCGTGATCGCCATGTGGATTCGATAGCGGTCGGCGCGATACCACGAGGTTGACATCTCAATGGCTCGATCACCCGCATACGTCACGCGCTCTTGGACGAGCAGCGGCGCGCGCTTCGCAATGCCCAAAACCCGTGCCCGATGGGCATCGGCGGATTCGGCCCGCACTGTCTGCTCACCGCTGCTGACCACAACGCCGTACTCGTTAGCAAACACGTCGTACAGCGACCCGAGCTCTCGTTGCAGCAGCCCGGGAAACAACACCGATGGATAGTGACCCACCTCGTACGCCATTGGGGTGCCGTCCGCAGTCCGGAGCCGCTCCACGCGTACCACGGACTGGCCGGGACGGATCCGCAGCGCGTAAGAAACATCATCATCGGCCGGCTGCTCGACTGCGGACATCACGACTGTTGCTGGGATGAGGCCTCGAGCGCGCATCTCACGCGAGAACGACGTCAAGTGCAGCCGGGAGTCCACCTGCGGGCCGGTCAGGTAGGTGCCCTTGCCGTGTACGCGTTCCAAGGTGCCGGCGGCAACAAGGTCAGCGATTGCCTGCCGTACGGTGACTCGGCTGACACCAAGACGTAGCACCAACGCCCGCTCTGAAGGAATGGCATCGCCAGGGTTGAGTTCGGTGTCGATCAGTTCTTCGAGGATGCCGCGGACCTGGACGCGTTTGGTGGTTGCCGAAGGTGGTTGGTCGTGCTGCACTGCGTCTCCTCACCACCTTGGGTCCGATCCAGCTGATAGACCGTGAGTGTCAGTATGCGGAGCCTCGGGAGCGGCGACAAGATGTCAGCTGGTCCAGCGCATAGCCCAGTGATACATCGCGATAGCAGCGGCCGCACCGGCGTTGAGCGATCGGGTCGAGCCGTACTGCGTGATCGCCACGAGATTCTTGCAAATGGCTACGAGTTCATCGGTTAGTCCAGGACCTTCAGAGCCGAAGACCAGACAGGTACGCTGCGGCAGCTCATATCCCTCCAAGGGCAGGGCACCTGGAAGGTTGTCCACCCCGGTGACGATGTAGTCATCCGTCGCCATCCGATTGGCGAACTCAGTCACCGATGCATGGTGCGAAATCGTCAGATATCGGTCGGTGACCATTGCGCCGCGCCGATTCCAACGCCGCCGGCCAATGATGTGCAGGCCCGACACATTGAAGGCGTTCGCCGTTCGCACGATGGAGCCGATGTTGAAGTCGTGTTCCCAGTTCTGGATCGCTATCTGCAGCGGATGCCGCCGAGTATCAAGATCAGCAACGATGGCAGAGACCTTCCAGTAACGGTAGTGATCGATCACATTGCGTCGGTCGCCGTGCTCCAGCAGCTCAGGATCAAGCCTCTCGTCATCGGGCCAAGGATTGGGATGCGGTCCTACACCGGGCTCGCCAGAAGCCTCGGTCATCTGCTGGTCGCTTAGGAAACTCACAGTGTGCGACGGTACCGTTTGCCGACGTGACGCCACTCGAGGCCGCCGCGCTGCTGCCGATGCTGCTGCCGTCCTGGATGGACCCAGAGCAGCTGATTCGCTCCTTCGGACCGTACGCCCTGTGGGGTGTGGCATTCGTGGTCTTCGCCGAATGCGGGCTTTTTGCGATCTTGCCAGGTGATTCATTGCTGTTTACCGTCGGACTCCTGACGGCGACGGGTGTCATTCCGCACAACCTGGTATTCGTCTGCGTCGTGCTAACCGTTGCCGCCGTGCTTGGCAATGTCAGCGGGTACGCGATCGGGCGCAAGATTGGGCCGCCGCTGTTCAAAGAACGCCCAGGGCTGGCGGGCAAGATCTTCAAGCAGTCCTATGTCGAGCGGACCCACAACTTCTTCGAGCGCTATGGCAACCGTGCACTCATCCTGGCGCGGTTCGTGCCTATCGTTCGCACCTTTGTCACCCTGGTTGCCGGCGTCGGCAAGATGGATTTCCGGCATTTCATTACCTATACCGCGATCGGTGGCGTGCTCTGGGCATGCGGGGTGACTATCGCGGGCTATTTCCTAGGCAACATTCCCATTATCAAGAACAACATCGAACTGGTGCTGATCCTGATCGTGCTCGCCTCGCTGCTTCCAATGGGGATCGAGTATCTGTTGCACCGGCGGCGCCGCAATTCCGAATCCGCCGCCGTCTGATCTTTGATCGCGGGCTGTGAGGATTAGTCGTGGCGTTGCCTGCGGATAGTCATGTTCACAGCGAGTGGTCCTGGGACGCGCCGGACGGTTCAATGGAGCGAACCTGTGCTCGAGCGGTAGAGATAGGCCTCCCCGCTGTCGCCTTTACCGAGCATGCTGATTACCTGACCTGGCCGGTTACCGCCAGCGACTTCGACGAGCGCCTGCGGCCGTTGATCACGCCAGATGGAACGCTGACGCCGCCGAAATTGAATCTCAACGGATATCTGGAGTGCCTGCAGCAATGCCGCGATCGGTTTCCGGACCTGCGGATCATCAGCGGCGTGGAGCTAGGTGAACCACATTGGCACAGCGATGTCGTGGGGAAACTACTCGATGCCGGACAGTTTGAGCGCGTGCTGGGTTCCCTGCATTCCCTGCCGATCGGCCAGCAATTCTTTGAGATGCCGGAGCTGTATCGGCGGCGGCCAGCGCCAGACGTCGTGCGAGAGTACCTAGCGGAGATACCTCGTCTCATCGCGAGCTTTGAGGCGTTCGCCGTGCTCGCCCATATCGAGTACCCGGTCGCCTATTGGCCGGCGCAGGCCGGTCCGTTCGATCCCAACTCCTTCCAAGACGAGTTTCGGCATGCATTACGCGCGCTTGCTGACAGCGGTCGGGCATTGGAGGTGAACACAAACGCGCCACTCCATCGGAGATCGTTGGCTGGTGGCACGAGGAAGGCGGAGAAGCGATCACCTTCGCAAGCGATGCCCACGACCCGACTCGGCTGGCGCGGGGCTTCGCCGAGGCGGCGGCCACGGTCGAAGCGTACGGCTTCCGACCCGGCCGTCATCCCTATGACTTCTGGAGACGCTGACACTATGACCGGCGGCCCGCTTCGCCGACTGCAGGAGCTCGCGGCTGTACTTCGTTAAAGATTGGCGCATGTGCGCGAGCGACGAAGGAGGCGAATCTGGCGGGCCGCACGTCAGAGTGCAATCAAACACTGACTCCGCTCCAAGAGTGGAGCCGGTCCTCTGGAGAACCGTTAGACGACCGGCTCAGTGATCTCCAGCAACCTCTCAAGATCATCTCCGCTTGGCACCCAGAGCCCAGCCTCAACGTTCTGCTTCACCTGCTCGGCCGAAGTGGCGCCGGCGATCACTGAACCCACAGTCGGCATCGCCGCCAATCCACCAATGGCGACCTGAAGGATCGAGAGGCCGCGCTCAGCTGCGTACGCCTCAAGTGCCTCGATTACGTCGAAGTTCGCCCGGTCGAGCCGCACTCGGTTGCGGGCCAGCCGGCTGCCCTCCGGCGCGGCTTCGCCGCGGTGGTATTTGCCGGTCAGCAGTCCAGATGCGAGGGGAAAGTATGGAAGTAGGCTCTGGCCGGTGTGCTCTAGCGCCGGCACCAGCTCCCTTTCGACCGAACGGTTCAGCCACGAGTACTCGTTCTGCGCGGAGATGAATGCCTCGTAACCGCTGGTCCGAGAGATCCAGTCGGCATCGATCACCTGCCAACCGGCGAAATTTGACGAGCCGATGTAGCGCACCTTCCCCTCAGCCACAATCTCGGTAAGCGCGGCCAGGGTCTCTTCAATCGGCGTATGGGGATCTGGGTCATGCAGCTGATAGAGATCAATCCAATCTGTGCCGAGGCGACGCAGACTGTTCTCCACCGCAATCCTGATGTAGCGGCGTGAACCGCGAGCACCCCAATCCGGACCGTTCGCGCCCCGCATGTCTGAGCCGAACTTGGTCGCAATGATGACCTCATCACGCCGCGAGCCGAGGGCCTTACCGAGCAAGGTCTCTGAGCCACCTGCGTTGCCGTAAACGTCGGCGGTGTCGAACAGGGTGATCCCGGCATCGATGGCCGTGTTCACCACGCTCGGCACATCGTGATCGGGCATGCGAGACCCGAAGTTGTTGCAGCCGACGCCGATCGTGGAAACGGTTAGACCTGAAGGCCCGAGCTGCTGGTAGGTCATTTCCGCGGGCACGTCAGACCCCCGGGTCACTACCGCTGGTTCGGATTCTGTTGTCCGGTTTCAGGCGGTTGGTAGCCGCCGGTCTGCTGCGGGGTCTGATAACCACCCTGCTCCGGAGGCTGGTATTGGCCTTGCTGGGGTGCCTGGGACTGGCCCTGCTGCGGTGGCTGGTAACTCTGAGGCGGCTGCTGGTACTCCTGCGGGTTGGGAAGCTGGTCGTCGCTTTGTCGATCGAACTGGACCGGCGGTGTCGATTGTTGGGGGGCCGACTGCTGAGGCGGGAGCTGCCGCTGCTGTTGCTCGGGATCGCCGCGGTAGGCGATCTCGCCGAAACTCACGTCGGGCGCCTGGCGTACCGCCGGCTCATCGACCTGGAAGTAGGTGGCCTTTTCGAACTTGAACATGTTGGCGACGATGTTGGACGGCACCGACTCGACCTTGGTGTTGTAGACCCGCACGTTGGCGTTGTAGAACCGACGCCCCGCGGCGATTCGGTCCTCGGTTTCGGCGAGCTGGCGTTGCAGCTCCAAAAAGTTCTGGTTGCTCTTCAGATCCGGGTACGCCTCGACGCTGACGATCAGGTTTCGCACCGCGCCGGAGAGCGCGGCCTCCACATCAGAACGCTGCTGGCTCGGCAGCGAGCCCTCCGACTGAGACAGCTGCTGAGCCTGGCTGCGAAGCCTGGTGATGTCCTCCAAGGTGTTGCGCTCGTGCGCGGCGTACGCCCGAACCGTCTCGACCAGGTTGGGAATCAGCTCGTAGCGGCGGTTCAGCTCAACATCGATCTGCCGCCACGATTCCTGAATCAGGTTGCGGGACTTGACGAAACCGTTGTACGAGCCCATGCCGATGAGCGCGAGAATGACGACGATCACCAAGATGATGATGATCACGGTGATGGCGGTACCCATCAGATCTCCTTAGCATCTGGGGTTTGGACGAGCCTCAGGCCACATTCACCCTAACGGGTGAATCCATCCGGCTCCCCGCCGAGGTCTTACTCCAAGCCCAGGTCGCGTGCCGAGATCGCCGCGCGGTACGACAGCCCGGCCGCCTCGACGGCCTCCTTAGCGCCGGTATTGCGGTCAACGATGACCGCGACTCCGATCACGTGCGCTCCGGCCTCGCGCAGTGCCGCGACGGCAGTTAAGACCGAAGCGCCCGTGGTGCTGGTGTCCTCCACGGCGAGAACCCTCCGACCCGTCACCGCGGGGCCTTCGATGCGTTGCTGCAAGCCGTGCGCCTTGCCCTCCTTGCGGACTACGAACGCGTCGAGTCGCTCGCCGGCTGCCGCAGCGGCGTACATCATTGCTCCGGCGACGGGATCGGCACCGAGCGTCAGGCCTCCGACCGCTTCGAAGTCCCAGTCGGCGACCAGGGCGCACATCACCCTCCCGATGATCGGCGCCACTGCGCCGTCCAGGGTGACACGCCGCATGTCTACGTAGTAGTCGGCCGTACGCCCCGAGGAGAGCGTGACTGTGCCGCGTACGATCGCCAGCTTTTTGACTTGCTCAATCAGCTCGGCAGTGTCCTCGGCAACCATCGGCGTACTCACGACCGGCACTGTATCTAGGTGGGCGAGTTTTCATGAAAATGGTCACAAACGACAAGCAATCGGCCGGATCGTTGTCGCTTGTGATCACGCGCGTCGTCTTACTTGCGCTGGGTCTGGATGAGGTGGCCGAATCCGATCGAGCGCTTCGTTGAATGGAACAAATCCGGGCACGTGGTCAAGGTGATCAACGCCTGGGTCGGTTTGAGCTGGGGCTTGCCAGGCACGGGGTCGATCACCCAGGTGTCGGTGTCTTTGACGGTCAGCTGCCTGGGAGGCTCATCGAGGACATAGGTATAGGTGGCGTAGCGCGTCTCGACGATGATCTCATCGCCGCTGTCCAGTCCAAGCAGCCGAGCGAAGGGCTGACCGTGGGTCACCCGATAGCCCGCGAGCGCAAAGTTGCCAATCTGACCAGCCTGCGCAGTCGAGGAGTAGTGCCCAACCCCCTTGGCGAGCACGCCTAGCTCGGTTCCGTTGAGGATGGGGACTTCGTACGCGTCGCCGAGGGCGGGAATCCGCAGCAGTCCAACGGCATCCTCCGGACGGGTGGAAGGTTGCTTGAGCCCCTGTGGGTCAGCCTTGCGCTCATCGATCCATTGGGTTCGTAACCGGCTGGCATCGGTGCGGAATCCATGCTGGGCAATCAGATTGGTGCCGACGTACTGATAGCCCACCCAACCGAGACAGGACAGCCCGACCAAGAGCAGCATGACGCCCAGGATTGTGAGCCGCCACCGGCGCTTGCCCCTGCCCGCTCTGGTGTCAGTTCCCTTCTCGCCGATGGAACTGGTCACCCGCGACATTGTGCCGCTGATTTATCAGCTGCAAAGGCTGTTGGGTTTAAATCAGCCGCCGAACGGATTCGGCGTCAAGGTGTACTTGGTCGACAGGTATTCGTGAATGCCCTCGAAGCCGCCTTCCCGTCCGATGCCAGACTGTTTCACTCCGCCGAATGGGGCTGCCGCGTTCGACACGACGCCGACGTTGAGGCCCAACATGCCGGTCTCCAAGGACTCGATGAGCCGCTGGCCGCGGGCCAGGTCCTTGGTGTACGCGTACCCAACCAGGCCATATTCGGTGTCGTTCGCAATCCGGACGGCTTCTTGCTCATCGGCGAAGGTGACGATGCTCAACACGGGCCCAAAGATCTCTTCGCGGAGAATGTCGCTGCCGGGGCGTACGCCGGTGACAACGGTTGGCTCGTAGAACGTGCCGGGTCGATCGATCGGATGACCGCCGGTCAGCACCTTGGCCCCGCGCTCGGTCGCGTCTCGTACCAGCGAGTCGGCCTTCTGAACGGCATCGTCATTGATCAACGGCCCGACCTGGACGCCGTCCTCAGTGCCCCGGCCGACCTTGAACGCCTGCACGCGCTCGGTGACCCGGGCAGCGAACTCATCGGCAATGCCCTCGTGCACGATGAACCTGTTCGCTGCGGTGCAGGCCTGACCGATGTTGCGGAACTTAGCGAGCATGGCACCTTCGACCGCCTTGCCAAGATCAGCATCGTCGAAGATCAGGAAGGGCGCGTTACCGCCCAGCTCCATGGAGATGCGCAGGATGTTGCCCGCCGCCTGCTCATAGAGCTTGCGACCTACCTCGGTGGACCCGGTGAAGCTCAACTTCCGTAGCCGAGCGTCGCCGATGATCGGTGCCGACACCTTTCCCGATGTTGATGTGGTGATCACATTGACAACGCCCCGCGGCAGGCCGGCCTCAGCCAAGATCTTGACGAAGTAGAGCGTCGTCAACGGGGTTAGCTCGGGAGGCTTGATCACGACAGTGCAACCGGCGGCTAGCGCCGGCGCGGTCTTGCGAGTGGCCATGGCGAGTGGGAAGTTCCACGGCGTGATCAAGAAGCATGGACCGACCGGATGTTGCGAAACGACCATGCGTCCGGTGCCCTCGGGGTTGATGCCATAGCGACCGAAGACCCGTACCGCCTCCTCAGAGAACCAGCGCAGGAACTCGCTGCCGTAGGTGACCTCAGCCTTCGACTCTGCCAGCGGCTTGCCCATCTCCAGCGTCATTAGCAGGGCCACTTCATCCTGTCGCTCGCGGATCAGGTCGAAGGCGCGGCGCAAGATTTCGGCCCGCTCACGGGGCGGCGTCTTGGCCCAGTCGGCGGCAGACTCGGCCGCGGCATCCAGGGCTGCGGAACCGTCCTCGACGCCTGCGTCTGCAATCGTCTTGATTGCCTCGCCGGTCGCGGGGTCGTACACCTTCAACGTGGAACCTGAACTGGCCTGGCGCCATTCACCGCCGATGAACAGCCCATCTGGTACCGATTCCAGCAACGCCATTTCAGCCGCGTCCAACATCGTTAACCTCCCAGCTCAGCCGCCACCGTCGTTCAGTCGAGCCTAACTCTCGGACCTCGCCAGTCGCCTTGGCCTATTGGCGAGGAACTAGGGTCATCGGTATGCCCTCCGCCTGGAAAGCCGACCGCATCCACGCGGCGACGACCACGATCTTCGCAGAAATGTCCGCGCTCGCTCTGGCAACGCAGTCGATCAATCTCGGCCAAGGATTCCCGGATACCGACGGACCAGGATTCATGCTGGAGGAGGCGCGCGCTGCGATCGCCGGAGGACTGAATCAGTACCCGCCCGGTCGCGGCATCCTGCCGCTGAGGCAAGCGATCGCGGCGCACAGCAGCCGGACCTACGGTTTGAGCTACGACCCTGAGACGGAGATCTTGGTCACCACCGGCGCAACCGAGGCGTTGGCAGCGTCGATCTTCGCATTTGTCAATCCTGGCGATGAGGTCATTGCGCTGGAGCCCTTCTATGACTCCTACGCGGCATCAATCGAGCTAGCCGGTGGGCAACGCGTGGGAGTGGGTCTTTTTGGACCGGGCTTCCGGCTCGATCATGCCGAGCTGGCGGCGGCTTTCACCTCTAAGACCAAGGCGCTATTGATCAACTCACCACACAACCCCACCGGTGTGGTGCTAGATCGCGACGATCTTGGCGTGATCGCCGAGCTAGCAGTGCAGCACGAAGTGCTCGTCATCTGCGACGAGGTGTACGAGCACCTGACGTTCGATGACGCTGAGCACCTGCCCCTCGCCACTTTCCCCGGCATGCGAGAACGGACGGTGCGGATCTCATCGGCGGGCAAGACGTTCTCAGCCACCGGCTGGAAGATCGGCTGGGCGCTTGCCACTCCGGAGTTGATCAATGAGATCACCGCTGTAAAGCAGTTCCTCAGCTACGTCTCCGGCGCTCCCTTCCAGCCGGCGGTCGCTCGGGCGCTCAATGAGGGCGATGAGTGGGTCGAGAAGGAGCGGCTTGATCTCCAGGACCGGCGTGATCAGTTTGCCGCGGGTCTGCGGTCGATAGGGCTCGAGCCGATCCTGCCGCGCGGCACGTACTTCATGACTACCGATGTGCGGCCACTGGGCTACAGCGACGGTGTGGAGTTCTGTCGCGACCTACCCACCCACTGCGGAGTCGTCGCAATCCCCCATCAGGTGTTCTACGACCGCATAGAGGCTGGCCGACCGTACGTGCGGTGGGCCTTTTGCAAGCAAGAACAGGTTCTCGAGGAGGCCATTCGCAGGTTGGGAGCCTTGCGGACCTGATCATGAGGTTCAGCGCGCATGCAACAGACTGTCCCCTGGTTCAGGAGACTCCTCAGCATCCTCGTCGCTGAACGGCATCGAGTAGGCAAGCAGCTGGCTCAACCGCGCGCCACGCAGCACCCGGTACGGAAAGGGCGAAGTTCCCGCCCGTTCGGCGATCGCGGCGTACGGCAGCGGTTTTGCGCCACCGACAATGATCACGTTCCCGAACCGTCGGCCCTTCAACGTGGACGACTCGGCGCAAAGCAGGGCATGTGGAAACGCCTGGCGTACTCCGGCCAACACTCGCCGCGCGTATGCCAGCGGTCCACGATCAGTGAGGTTGATCATGATCACGCCATGATCATTCAGCGCTCGCCGGGCATCGGTGAGAAAACCCGCTGTCGTCAGATCCGCCGGCACCCGAGCGCCGACGAAGGCGTCGATGATCATCAGGTCCGCGTAACCGTCACCCAGGTCAGCGATGCCGCGACTGCCGTCCATGCCGCGTACCTTGATCCCGCTTCGCGACGGCAGCGGCAAATGCCGACGAATGAAGGCGGTCAGCTCGATGTCGGGTTCCAGCACAATTTGCGCCGAGGTCGGACGGGTCGCGGCGACGTATCGCGGCAGGGTCATGGCGGCACCGCCGATGTGGACAACGCGCAACCGGTGCCCAGACTCGGCAACGCTGTCCAGAACATCGACCAGCCGCTGCATGTAGTCGAATTCCAACCGCAATGGGTCATCAAGATCGACGTAGGACTGGTCGGTGCGGCCGACCCGGAGGGTAAATGCGCGCGGGTACGCCAGGTCCGGGACCAGCAACGCTCCATCCCGCCCAGGTCGCAGCACCAGATTCGCCGATCTCAAAGCCGCTCCCTGATGCCCGGCAAATGTTCGCGCAGCCGCGATCTCTGGTGAAACCTTTTTGCCGGTAGGGGTGTAGAAACGACGTGGAAGGGAGACTCGCCATGAAGTTGCGCTGGATCAACTCCGAAGACGTCAGTAGCCACGATCTGGCCGAGCTGCCGGACCTGCGGAAACGCGACGATGGATTCCTCTGGCTCGATATTCCCGAGTGGAGCGACGAGGCAGAGGCGCTGCTCGTCCGGGAGTTTCATTTTCATCCGATGGCGATCGCAGAAAGCCGAAACCGTAACCACATACCACGAGTCCATGTGTATCCGCACCACGTGTTTATCGTCGTGCACGCACCCGAGATTGGCGCAGGCGGCCATGTGCACTATCTCGAGCTGGATCAATTCGTCGGCGAGAACTTCCTGGTCACCGTCCATGGGCCGCTGAATCCAAAGGTTCCTCTGGAGTCGGCACTGCGCGAAACCACTTCAGTGGCGGCTCGGTTGGATAACGGGCGGCTTCACCCCACATCGCCATTCGGCCTGACGTACGCGATTGTCTCCTCGATCGCCCGCCGAGAGGCTGAGATGGTCGCCGACATCGCGCGCGAGGTCGGACTGATGGAGCAGCGGGTCATGTCGGATGTGAATGAGGATCCGCAGAAGTTCCTCAGCGAGCTGTTCGCGGCACGACATGAGCTCTTGACGATCAAGACCATGGCCGCTCAGGGCAGCGAGATCTATCGGCGGGCGATCAAGCTCACTACCTTTGCTCCGCCCGAGGGGCTAGCGCTGATGAAGGACCTGCTGGATCAGTACGAGACGGTCGCGCACATCAGCGATTCGCAGCTGGTGTTCTTGATGGGGGTCACCGAGTTTTACCGTGCGCGTACCGACACCAAGATGACCATTGCGGCCGAGCGGCTCGCCGTTATCGCGGCAATCACCCTGCCGATTACGTCGCTGTCTTCCGTCCTTGGCATGAACGTCATCGTCAACGACTCAACGCACTGGGTGGCGCTTTCCGTCTTGCTGTTGATTATGCTGACGATGTCCCTGATCTTGCTGCGCTGGGCCCACAAACAGGGCTGGTGGGGGTGACCTGCCGACTTGTCAGAAACTCAAAGGGCTATAGCTCGCTGAGTTTCTGACAAGTCAGTAGACTCCAAGATGATCAAGCCGTCACTGCTCTCGTCGGCGTCGAAGGTGACGACGTCGCCTTCGCGTACCTGCCCGGACAGCACCCGCTGCGCGAGTTGATCTTCGATCGTGGTCTGGATCAGCCGGCGTAGCGGACGGGCACCGAAGACCGGGTCGAAGCCGGTGAGAGCCAGCCACTCCTTGGCAGCGGGCGTGGCCTCCACGGTGATCCTCCGATCGGCGAGGCGCTTGTTGAGGCGGGCCAAGTTGATCTCTACGATCCTGGCGAGCTCCTCGGTGCCGAGTGCGTCGAAGAGTACGACCTCATCGAGCCGGTTCAAGAACTCAGGCTTGAACGCGCCACGTACCACACCCATCACGGCGTTCCGCTTGGTTTCCGCGTCCAGCGTCTGATCAGCCAGGAACTGTGAGCCAAGGTTGGAGGTCAAGATCAAGATCGCGTTGCGGAAGTCGACCGTACGCCCCTGACCGTCGGTCAGCCGGCCGTCGTCGAGCACCTGCAGCAAGATGTCGAAGACCTCGCTGTGCGCCTTCTCCACCTCGTCCAGCAGCACCACCGCGTACGGGCGGCGCCGCACGGCCTCGGTGAGCTGGCCGCCCTCCTCGTAGCCGATGTAGCCGGGGGGCGCGCCAACCAGCCGCGCCACCGAGTGCTTCTCCGAGTACTCGCTCATGTCGATCCTGATCATGGCCCGCTCGTCATCGAAGAGGAACTCCGCGAGCGACTTGGCCAGCTCGGTCTTGCCGACGCCGGTCGGGCCGAGGAATAGGAACGACCCGGTGGGCCGGTTCGGATCGGAGATGCCCGCGCGCGAGCGGCGTACGGCATCCGATACCGCGCGGACCGCTTTCTGCTGACCAACCAGCCGCTGCCCGATCCGAGACTCCATAGACAACAGCTTCTCGGTCTCGCCCTGCATCAACCGGCCGACCGGTATGCCCGTCCAGTTGGAGACCACCTCGGCAACATCGTTCGGCCCGACTTCCTCAGAGACCATCGAGGGCAGCTGACTCTCGGCCTTGGCGGCCTCCTCCATCTCCTTTTCCAGGGCAGGAATCGCACCGTAGTTGATCTCGCTTGCCTTGACCAGGTCGCCCTCACGAAGCGCCCGGTCGGAGATCACGCGCAACTCGTCGATCTCTTTCTTCAGCTCGCCGACGCGGTTGAGGCCTTGTTTCTCTGCCTCCCAGCGCGCCTCGAGGGATCGCAGCTCTTCCTCGGTATTGGCCAACTCCTCGGTCAGCCGATGCAGCCGATCCAGGCTTCCGGGATCGGATTCCTTCTCAAGCGCGAACTTCTGCATCTTCATCCGCTCGACTGTGCGGCGCAGCGCATCAATCTCGACCGGCGAGGAGTCGATCTCCATCCGCAACCGCGACGCAGCCTCATCGACCAGGTCGATCGCCTTGTCAGGGAGCCGTCGAGAAGTGATGTAGCGGTTCGACAGCGTGACCGCCGCGACCAGCGCAGCAGCGGTGATCGCCACCTTGTGGTGCGCCTCGTACCGCTCCCGCAGACCACGCAGGATCGCGATAGTGTCCTCGACGCTCGGCTCATCAACGAAGACCTGCTGGAAACGGCGCTCGAACGCCGGGTCCTTTTCAATGCGCTCCCGGTATTCGTCCAATGTGGTCGCACCGATCATGCGGAGTTCGCCGCGGGCCAGCATGGGCTTAAGCATGTTGCCGGCGTCCATGGAGGAGTCGCCTGTGGCGCCCGCGCCGACCACGGTGTGCAGCTCATCGATGAAGGTGATCACCTGGCCGGCGGCATCTTTGATCTCGGTCAGGACGGCCTTGAGCCGCTCCTCAAACTCACCGCGGTACTTGGCCCCGGCCACCATCGCCGACAGGTCGAGTGCCACCAGGCGGCGGCTCTTGAGGGAGTCGGGCACATCGCCGGCCACGAGCCGCTGCGCCAGACCTTCGACAACCGCGGTCTTACCGACACCGGGGTCACCGATCAACACGGGGTTGTTCTTGGTACGGCGCGCCAGCACCTGAACCACGCGCCGAATCTCGGCGTCCCGCCCGATTACCGGGTCGAGCTTGCCGTCCCGCGCCATGGCAGTGAGATCCACGCTGTATTGATCAAGCGCAGACGAGGTTCCCTCAGCCTCCGGACTCGTCACCCGCTTGCTCCCACGAGCGTCATTGAAGGCACGGGTCAGCACGTTCGGCTTCACATTCAGCTGCGACAAAACCTTCTTGGCGTCGGAATCGATCGTCGCCAGCGAGATCAGAAGATGCTCGGTGGCCACGTACGCGTCGCCGAGTTGCTCGGCGCGTACCTCGGCGTCGGCCAGCACCCGCGCAAAGGATCCCGAAAGGCTCGGCTGACTGACCGATGATCCCTTCGCAGATGGCAGCTTGGACATTGCGCCCTTAGCGGCCGCAGTAACGACTGCCGGG
>DATLQC010000071.1:0-21412 GCA_035535395.1 Propionibacteriaceae bacterium
TGCAACACCAACAGAGATCAGTGCGATGCAGAGTCACATCCGTCAGGCACGGACCGGTTCACTGGACGACGCCTCCGCCGCGTTGCTCAACGGCATCGAGACTTCAATGGCGTTGACGGATCGAGTCGAGGAGCCCTTCGCTCCCGTCGGCCGTGCTGTTCGCCGAATCCGGAGGGCGGTCGCCTCGTGGCTGCCGGCGAATCGTGCCCGTCGACTTGCCCGCTGGGCGATGGCGATCTTTTGCATCCTCGGACTGTTGCAACTCCTGCTGCTCATCGGTGTCGCATTTACACCAGAAGGCCTACGCCAGGCGCTGACGCTCAGCGTGCGCGACCAGCCGGTCGGAGGCTTCGGCAAGATCGTGTTCGTTATCACCTGGGGCCTGAACGCCGTCGTTGCTGCGCTTGCCGGGATTACCTGGTGGGCGCTTCGGCCCAGGCGGATCCGTCGTAGTCTCGCGCTCAGATGTGGCTACGGTGCGATGTTGCTCATGCTCCTGCTTGGCAACCTGCTGTCAAGCTACGTTTACCAGTTCGCTGTTCTGCTTGAGGCGACGTTGCAGGTGATCACTCTTGCGCTGCTGGTGCGCTGGGACCGCGCGACTCGATCATCGACAGATGATCATGAACCGCTATGAGCGCCAAAGGAACGCCGCGGCCTGGAAGAGCCCAGACAGCATGAAGGTCGCACTCGTACCAAGTCTTCACTGCGACATCTGATTACTCGATAAGCGCGTTGAGCGTGTTTAAGCACGCCCTCGGACAGACTCGGAGGTGAAACTCAGGCGCAGCAGTTGATCACACGAAAGGCCTACAAAATGGCACACGAACGCGAGGCAGGCGCCGACCGGATTATTGCCTTCAGTGACGGAGTCGTCGCGATCGCCATCACCCTGCTTATCCTCCCCCTCACCGAGATTGATCGTGCCGAAGACGCAACCCTCGCCAACGTAGTCGCCGATAATCAATCCGCACTGTTCGCGTTTGCCCTGTCCTTCGCGGTCATCGCCAACTATTGGACGATTCACCACGCCATCTTGCGACCACTCCGGCGTCACAACTCACGCTTCGTGGCGCTCAACATGCTGTGGCTTGCCCTGATCGTCTTCCTACCGTTTCCCACTGCCTTGATCGCAGACGGTGTCCAGGGAGGATTCGCCTCTTTGTATATCGGCGCCTTATTTGCCATCTCGGTCCTCAACCTGGTCCTCGTTAGCTACCTCGCTCAACACCCCGAACTCACCGATAGTCCCGCAACCCTTGGGACCCGCAAACACACCATGGCGAGCTGGTTCAACATCGGCGCACTAGTGCTCGCGTTGATCATCTCGTTCTTCTCGGCAGCGGCGGGTATGTGGGCTCTGCTGCTGCTGTTCCCAGCGCAACTCATAGCTGGACGAGTAATCCGTAAAGCTGACCAAGTCGCACCGACGGAGCGATAAGGCGTCACCGACCTACAGTGAGTTCAGCCGTGCCTCGCGGGGACGGTCGACACCCCGGAAGTGTCCGATGCCAAGGGTGCCGATTGATATCCGTTGGTAGGTTTTGCCGGGAACTCGAGGTACGGAGGAGGGTTTCCGTTTGATCACACGGCAGCTGGGGTCGACCGGTCCTCACGTCTCTGCGATTGGGCTGGGCTGCATGGGCATGTCCGGTATCTATGGCCCTGCCGACGAGTCGGAGAGCATCGCCACGATCCGCGCAGCGCTGGACGCCGGGATCAACCTGCTCGACACCGGTGACTACTACGGCATGGGGCACAATGAGCTGCTCATCCGCGAGGCGCTACGCGGCCGGAACCGCAGCGGTGCGGTGATCAGCGTGAAGTTCGGCGCGCTGCGCGGCCCCGACAATGCCTTCATCGGTATCGACGGCCGCCCGGTGGCGGTCCGTAACTTTCTGGCCTATTCCCTGCAGCGCCTCGGCACCGATTACATCGACGTCTACCGCCTCGGCCGGGTGGACCCGGAGGTGCCGATCGAGGAGACGGTCGGGGCCATCGCGGAGATGATCACCGCGGGCTACGTGCGGCATGTCGGCTTGTCGGAGGCGGGAGCCGAAACCGTGCGCCGGGCGCATGCCACTCATCCTGTGGCCGACCTGCAGATCGAGTACTCAGTGCTCTCTCGCGGGATCGAGGCGGAGATCCTTCCCACCTGCCGGGAACTGGGCCTGGGCGTGACCGCATATGGGGTGCTATCGCGCGGGCTGCTCGGCGGGACCTGGTCGAGCGAGGGAACCGCCGCGCCCGGCGATATGCGCGCCCGCATGCCTCGCTTCCGCCCGCAGAACCTTGAACGCAACCTCACCCTGGTCGAGGCCCTGCGCGCCATCGGCGAAGAGAAGGGCGTGACCGTCGCCCAGATCGCCATGGCTTGGGTGCTCGCCCGCGGCGAGGACATCGTCCCCCTAGTTGGGACGACAAAGCGCGATCGGCTAGCGGAAGCGGTTGGCGCCCTTGAGCTTGAGCTCAGCGAGGAAGACCTCGCCGCCATCGAGCGCGCAGTACCGCCCGGCGCCGCGGCCGGCGAACGCTACGACGAGCGCCAAATGGCCATGCTTGACAGCGAGCGCAACCAGCCGCGCGCCTAAAGTGAGTGAATGGCGACAAGGACGGCGTTCCTCGGTCGTGCCGAAACACTCTGGACCTCACCTGCCCTAATCGATGGCCTGCTCGCGTACGCGGTAGCGATGGCGGTTGGAGTGGCCGTGTTCGCCAGTTCAATCGACAGCCAGCCCGGGCCGTGGCCGGCGTACATTTTCGCTGTCGGCTTCGGATTGATCTTGCTCATCCGTCGTCGACACCCGGTGCTGGTGCTGATCTTGACCACGCTAGGCATTTGCGTGTACTACGCGCTGCAGTACCCACCCATCGGTCTGGCACTCCCGATCGCAGCTGCGCTGTTCTCAGCCGCCGAAGCCGGCCACCTCCGGATCAGCATTGTCGTTTCGGTGATCTTGGTCGGGTTGGCGGTCTACTTCCAGATCGCTGAAGGCCGCGAGGTTGCCCCGCTGCTCGGTTACGAACTGCCGCCGGTAATCGCCCTGATGGGGGCCTCGCTCGCTTTGGGCGATGGGGTACGGACCCGTCGGCTGCTCAAGGAGTCGCAGCGCGACCGGGAACGCCAGGGCCGTCTGGAGCTCGAACGCCGCGCCACTGAGCAGCGGAACGAGGAGCGGCTCCGGCTCGCCCGGGACCTACACGATGCGCTTGGTCACAGTGTCGCGATGATCTCACTGCAATCAGCGGTTGCCGCCGAAGCATTACCGGAACGAGTCCCCGAGGCGCGGCGAGCCGTAGCCGAGATTAGGAACATCAGCCTCGCTGCCATGGCGGATCTGCGAGGCACGGTAAGGCAACTTCGCACGCTGGATTCGGCGGTGGAGCTGGCGGCTGGTCTCAACGAGCTTCCTCTGCTCGTCGAGCAGGCCCGCGGCAACGGCCTCGACGTGCGGATTGTCGAGAGCGGTGACACCCGCGACGTGCCGGAGGCGCTCGGCCAGACGGCGTACCGAATTGTCCAGGAGGGGCTGACCAACGTCATCCGGCACGCGAACGCCACCACCGCGGTGATCACGCTCGACCGAGGCCCCGACGCTCTGACGGTGACTGTCCGGGACAACGGCCAAGGCGCCGGCCAACTTGCCGCCGGAACCGGCATACGCGGCATGAGAGAGCGCGCCGCCGAATGGGGCGGCGAGCTCACGGTGACCAGTTCCGGCCTCGATGCCGGCACAGTTGTGACGGCCGTCCTGCCTTGGCCCCAAGCCGCTGCGGTGCAGTCCGCTGAGATTCGGTCCCAACCATGATTCGGGTGGTGCTGGCCGATGATCAAGCTTTGGTCCGAAGCGGGCTGCGTGCTCTGCTCGCGAACAGCGATGACATTCAGGTCGTCGGCGAGGCGGGCGACGGGCGGGAGGCGGTCGCCGTCGCGACCCGCACTCAGCCCGACGTTGTACTTATGGATGTCCGAATGCCTGGAGTCGACGGAATCGCGGCCACGCAGCAAATTACTGCCGATGAGCGTCTCTCGGAGGTGGCAATCATCATGCTGACAACCTTTGATGAAGACGACGAGATCTTTGCGGCGATCCGGGCAGGCGCGTCGGGCTACCTGCTGAAGGACGCCGAGCCTGATGACCTCCGCGAGGCGATTCGCGTTGTCGCAGCCGGCGACGCCTTGCTGTCGGCCTCGATAACCCGCAAGGTGATGGAGGGTATCGTCTCGGGCCCGGCTGGCGTTGCTGACCGCGGGCGGCTGAACGAGCTGACCGAGCGGGAACGCGAGGTGCTGGCTGGGGTGGGTCGAGGCCTGTCGAATAACGAGATCGCGGCGGCAATCCACATCAGCCCAGCGACCGCTCGGACGTACGTGAGCAGGATCTTGACGAAGTTGGGCGCTCGGGATCGAGCTCAATTGGTCGTGATCGCGTACGAGACAGGCCTCGTGACCCCGGGACGGCACCAGTAGTCACCTAGCTAACCCTCAGTCGGCATACGTCGAGAAGCGATCCGATTCGTCGCTTGCTGAGAGTAGCGATGAGGCGCCGCGATTCCTACCGTGATGAGCATCACTGCCATCGCGAGAAGGTCTCACGGTTGGCGGATGTGCGCCGGCCGACTCTTGATGATCATCCTTGCTGCCGTGGCCGTTCCGCTTGAACCAGCTGCAGCGTCGGAGCCGTTCACGATCGCGGACGTGACGTTCGTCGGCGGCGGAAGTGTGATTCTGCACGGGCTCGTGCTGGTACCTAGACCGACCGGGAAACGTCGACCAGCTTTGGTCATGCTGGAGGGCGCGGGAAACCGGGGGCGCCAAGAGCTGCAACCGGCCGCGGAGGCGTTCGCCCGGCGCGGCGTGATCACGCTCATCTTCGACAAGCGGAAGGTCGGCTACAGCCTCTTGCATCGCGACTACGGCTTGCTCGCCGACGATGCCATCGCGGCGGTGGCACTGTTGGCGGCCCGAGGCGACGTGGACCCATCGCGCCTCGGATTGTGGGCCCAGTCCGAAGGAGCCTACGTCGCCCCGCTGGCCTGCCGTCGGTCGACCGCAATCAAATTCGCGATCATGGTCGGCGCGGTCGGGGTGACGCCAGCGGTGCAAACCGCCTGGGGCTACGACCAGTTCCTCCGCCACGCAGGCGTTGCCACCGCACTCCCCCACACCCTGGAGATCACCGCGCTTCGGACCATGATCAGCGCCGGTCTCTTCCCGGAGGCCAACTTCGACCCCGTCCCGGCCTGGCAACACATACAGCAGCCGGTACTCGCCGAATGGGGTGAGTTCGACCGGGTTGCCCTCCCCCTGGAAAGCAGCATGGCCATCCAGGGCGCACTCCACCGCGGAGGTAACACCCGACACACGATGCGATTCATCAGCGGCGTTCGCCACAACCTCAATCTCACTGCGGACGGCGGCTTCGACCGAATCAGGTCACTACCTGCCGATTACGGGGCCTACGAACGTCACTGGATCGACGACCTGGCCCGCACCGAGCCGTCGCGACTTGGCACCCCACCTACGACGGAGACACCGCCTCCGTCGCTGGCTCCCGTCGGCGGCGCCGCGGCCTGGTTCCACCTCAGCGTGATTGTGGCCCTGGCGATGGCGTTCGCGTTCTACCCCCTCGCTGGCCTCGTGGGTCACGTACGCAGGCGGCCCCGGGCCTTAGGGCTGGGCGGCGTCCAGCACCTGCTCGTTATTGCAGGTTTGTTCACCACGCTCGGCCTCCCGGTCTACCTGCTGTTCTTGATGATCACGGCCGCGAACGTCATCGGGCCCGTGATCTTGGGCCGTCCGCTCCCGTGGCTCCTGCTACAGGTGTCAACGGTCACTATCGGCTGCTGCACGGCCGTGATCGTCGTCAGGTGGTGGACTTCCCGCCGCGGTTGCAAACGGGCCGATCATCCTCGGCTCATCCTGGTGGCCGCGGGCGCGGTCCTCCTGGGTTGGGTGGGCTACTGGGGTCTTCTCGTGCCGTGAGAGCCGGCACGTGGAGCTACCCGGCCGACCCCTACGTGATGTACGTCGAAAAGCGATGCCATCTATCGCCTGTAGCGAGTAGGTAGCGGGCGATGCGATTCCTACCGTGGTGCGAGTCCTTGATCAAAACCGACTACGGAAGGAACTGAAGATGTCTGCCCGCATCAGCCGCCGCACGCTGCTGGCTGGTCTGGCTGCCCTGCCGGCTCTGCCGGCTCTCACCCTGGTGGGTTGTGAAGCCGATCGCACCACTGGGGCGCCGCTCAGCACCGTCGACACGCTCGACTTCGGCAACCGGCTCCGGATGCCGGCGCTGGCGGAATCCACAGTGGATCACGACGGTGTCCGCGTCTTCCACCTCAGCGCCACCGAAGGCTCGGCGGAATTCCTTTCCGGTCAATCGACACCGACCTGGAGCTACAGCGACGGTCGATACGACGCCGGATTTCTCGGACCAACACTGCGGGCGACGCGCGGTGAGAAGGTGCGGGTAATCGTAGAGAACCGGCTGCCAGAGATAACCACCGTGCACTGGCATGGCATGCATCTTCCGGCGCGGTATGACGGAGGCCCGCATCAGCCCATTGCAGACGGTGAGCTGTGGCAGCCGGAGTGGGAGATTGATCAGCAGGCGGCCACCCTCTGGTACCACCCGCATCCGCACGGTGAGACCGAGGGCCAGGTGACACGTGGGTTGGCGGGATTGTTCTATCTGGACGACGGTACGAACGCCGATCTGCCGCACCGGTACATGATCGACGACATCCCGATCATCTTGCAGGACCGTACCTTCGACTCGCGCGGCCGCTTCTCACAGCGCGGTCGAGCAGTGACAGGATTGCTGGGCGACAAGATCTTGGTGAACGGAACGTATAACCCGCACCTGCCGGTCAGCACCCGCCGGGTCCGGCTTCGCATCCTCAACGCCTCGACCGCGCGCATCTACCATCTGGCCTTCGCTGATGATCGGGATTTCGCGCTCATTGCAACCGATTCTGGGTTTCTGCCCTCGCCAGCGCGGATACGCAGGCTGCTGCTCTCCCCTGCCGAACGCGCCGAGATCGTCGTGAACCTGGGACCCGGTGAGCAGTTGGTACTCCGCTCGATCCCGTGGGACCTGAACATGATGACGGCGCTGATCAATGGTGCGGGCGGCAATGATCATCTTGATCTGTTGCAGCTCCGAGCCGCGAGCTCGCTCGCGGAGAGTGGCCGGATTCCAGAACGGCTGGAAACCAGTTCTCCCGTCGCGCTTGATCATTTGGCAGCCCACCGCACAATTCAGCTCGACGGCCGTGAAATCAACGGTCAGCAGATGGAGATGTCCCGCATCGACACTGTTGTTGGAGCCGGCACCACCGAGCTGTGGACGGTACGCAACACGCACAATCAGCCGCACAACTTCCATCTGCACGGGGTGGCCTTCCAGATCGTTGCCGCTGGGGCAAGCTCCCCAGATCCACAATCGGGCTGGAAGGACACCGTGCTGCTGGCTGCCGGCGAGACGATCCAGTTAGCGATCACCTTCCCGCCATACCAGGATCCGCTGATCCCGTACATGTACCACTGCCACCTGATGTGGCATGAGGACGTCGGAATGATGGCGCAGTTCACGGTTGTCGATCCCGATCAAGTTGATTCGGGATCCCGGACCATAGAAGTTGATCACGATCACATGGCAGCCGGCCATGATCACGGCTGATCCCAGTGATTCCCGTAGAGCACATGGAAGAAAGGAAATGAGGTTGCATGTCCACAGAAAACCTGCCGCCGCAGGCGCCATCCACGAGTAAGCGACGCCCGGCAATGATCATCGCCATGATCCCTTTGGGAGCGGTCCTGGGTTTACTCGGCGGCCTCTTGATAGAGATCATCGTGGGCCTCGTGGCCAGGTCGATGTTCAGCGCCGAACATCCGGGAACCCAGGCCTGGCAGCTGCTCGGCTCATTGCCCGGGCTCGGCGCGTTGATCGGCGCGATCGTGGCGCCGATCTTGTACGGCCGTAGCGGAGGCTCAGCGAGATGCTTCGCAGTCTCCGCGCCGCAGTCAGGCCGTTACGTTCGCCGCTACCTTGACGCCGCGACTGCCGTCCGCTTCATCTTGTCGAGTTCCACTGATCAACAATCTCAGATCCGTGGGATTTGGAGGCCCTCCATCGGTTCGGCTAGGCCCGAATCGTTGCGACGCGAAGGGCTGGTGAAGACTCTGATCAGAGCGTTCATGAGGAGGGGCTGACAGTGATCACAGGGGTTAGCAAAGTCATCGTGCCTATCGCCGACCAGGAGGCGGCACTGCGCTTCTGGAGCGAGACCATCGGATTCAGCGTCGCACGGGACGACGCCTATGGCGACGAGCGTTGGATCGAGGTCAAATTGCGTGGCCAAGATCTTTTCCTGGTGCTCAGCCTGCGGCGCGCGGATGAGCTGCAACGCGAGGTGCCCGATGAGCTGCCCCATTCTGATCAGTTGTTCGACTGCACCGATATCGAGCAGACGTACGCGGAGCTGACCGCGCGGGGGGTTCATTTCCCATCGCCTCCCTCGCGGCAGCCCTTCGGTTGGTGGTCACTCTTTGAGGACACCGAGGGAACGCGTTACGCCCTCCGTCAGCGGGAGGAACAGTCACCGCAGCCAGCTGGCGCATCCGGTATGGCCTCGGCAGGTGAGGCATGATGTCCCAACCGCTCGGCCCGCTTGTCGTCTCGCGCACTAACCCGCGGTACTTCTCGGTAGCGGCAGCTCCGGAAATAGCCATCTATCTGACGGGCTCACACGTCAACAACAACTTCCACGATGGGCTAGGTCCGGGCCGCGATTGCCCGCAAGACCCGGAACGATTCGACTTCGACCCATACCTGAAATTGCTCACTGAACGAGGCCACAACTTCATCAGGCTCTGGCGCTGGGAACAGTTTCAGGGCTACCTCGCGGCCCCGGCGAATGTGCACTTCTGCATGACGCCGCAGCCCTGGCCGCGGACCGGACCTGGAGCAGCCAAGGACGGGAAGCCGAAGTTTGATCTTTCGGCATTCGATCAGCTCTACTTCGACCGTCTTCGGGAACGGGTACTCGCTGCCGGGCGTGCTGGCATCTATGCATCCGTGATGTTGTTCGAAGGTTTCAGCCTTCACTTGACCGCCACGCCCGACAACATCGAAGGCCATCCGTTCCACGCGACCAACAACGTCAATGACATTGGCATCAGCTCGATCCTCGACTACCAGGTTCTCCCGCTCGACTCCCGTGTCGAGGCGCTCCAACTGGCGTACATGCGCAAAGTGATCGACACCGTTCATGATCTTCCCAACGTCTTGTACGAGGTCGCGAATGAGTCGTCCGGGCAGGAGGCGGATTCGGTTGTGTTTCCCGACGGATCCTCAGTGGACACACCAATCGGCGACTCCACGCAGTGGCAGTACTGGGTGATCAACACCGTCAAGGACTACGAGCGCGACATGGGTTACGACCCGCATCCGATCGGCATGACCTACCTGTTTCCGGTGGCCGAGCTGAGCAAGTCCAACGAGCCGCTGTGGCACAGCCCTGCGGATTGGATCTCGCCTGGTTTCGACGACACCCTGGGTGAAGGTCAGTGGTTGATCGACCCACCACCCAACGATGGAAGCAAAGTAGTTCTCCTTGACACCGATCACTTCTCACCGTTTTCCAGTGACGCCTTGTGGGTGTGGAAGGCGTTCCTGCGTGGGCACAATCCGATCTTGTACGACCTCGGCATTCTCGGTGGCGGCATGCCGCCGGACCCGTCCGCGGGCAATCCGTCGTTCGAGTCCTTGGAGCCGGCCCGGCAGGCCATGGGAGACACGCGCCGTTTTGCAGGGCGGATCAATCTGATCAACATGCAGCCCCTTCCCGATGTGAGTTCGACGGGTTACGCCCTGGCCGATCCCGGCAATGAGTACCTGGTCTTGCAGCCCAGCGAATCGGCTGATCAATTCACCATCGCTCTGACGACTGGCCGGTACGCGGCGGAGTGGCACAGCCTGGTCAGTCGCGACACGGTGCCGGGCACATCGTTGATGGTCTCCGAGGACACCAAGATCAGCATCAATGCGCCCTCCGATATCACTAGTCCGGCAGTTGTTCATCTGCGCCGTATTTCGGAGTGAAAGGAAACGAGCCAAGCATGCCGTCGGCGTCTGAGCCGATCTCGACCATCGCGGAATTGGGCGCCCAGTTAGCTGCTTTGCAGCAGGCAGCAGATGAGTCGAGCTCGGTACGGCCAGGTCGGATCCCTATGGGACAGCTCTTTGCGCTCGCCAAGGACTTCATTGGAGCATCCCCGGAGCAGATTGAAGTACTGCTGGATAGGCCGGACCATCCGCCGAGAGTGGTTGCCGTCAGCGTCATGGATTTCCAGGCGCGGCGCAAGACGACACCCGACAGCAGGCGGCGAGACCTCTATCAGCTCTATCTGCGACGCCATGACCGGATCGACACCTGGGATCTCGTCGACCGGGCGGCGCCTCATGTCGTCGGCGGTTACCTATGGGACAAGTCGCGGGAACCGCTCTATCAGCTGGCAGCCTCCCCGCACTGGTTTGAGCGTCGAAGTTCCATCGTGAGCACGTGGTTCTTCATCCGCCGCGGCGACCTCGACGACACCTTCTGCATCGCTCAGATCCTCGCGAACGACCCTCACGATCTGGTCCAAAAGCCGGTGGGTGGCTGGATTCGAGAGGCTGGAAAACGCGACGAGCAGCGGCTGCGCGACTATCTCGACCGCAACGCCCCAACCATGTCTCGGACGGCACTCCGTTATGCCGTCGAACATCTCTTGCCAGAGGTACGTGATCATTACCTGGACCTCAAGAACAAGACCGCTTAGCCGGCTCCTGCCTGAAGTCCCGCCGCGGCCACGACCGATGAACCGAGCGCGGTACGCCTGTACAGCACCATGCGGCCGGAGCGGCGAGTGCTCAGCATTCCGCTGCGACGCAACACGGAGAGGTGGCCGCTGATCGTCGCGGGACTTTGGCCCAACTCTCGCGCAAGCTGAGTGGTGGACAGCGGAATGGCCAGGCGCGTGAGTATGGCTGCTCGAGTTCTGCCGAGCAGGGCGGCCAAGGCATCGCCGTTCAGCTCAGACTCACCGACGCTCCACACATTGCCGACGCCGCGGGCCGCGTAATGAAGCTCGAAGTGGCCAGGCCTGTCATGGCCGATGATCAGATTCGGCCACACGAATACCGACGGGATGAGGGTCAGTTCGCCTTCGGAATAGACCCCGGGTTTGTGATGTGGCTTGTCAATCACGAGACGAGACCCGCGAAGGCTTACCTCGGGATGGAGATCCGAGAGCAGGTCATACAGGCCGCCGCCGAGAATCTGGGAGGCGCGGTATGAGACGTCGTCATCGATCACAGCGTGAATCCGTGACCAGTAGGGTTCCAGTGCGACGGACCAGTAAGCCCGCAGCGCATCTGCGATCTCACGGGCAGCTCCTAGTGGCTTTTTCTTCAGTAGGCTGGCGACCGGCTCAGGCAGCGGTTGGTCGGTCCACACCTCAGCCAAGTCCGAATGCAGCTCCTCGGCGGGCAGCTGTGCAAGATCATTCAGCTGGGCTTCGATGGTGATGTTGGGATCGGCCGACCAGACAAACATGAAATCTGGTGCGAAGCGGCCAGGCGGACAGATACCGCCGAGTAGCGACAAATCCAGGGTCTCGAGCCGGCTAACCATTGCGTGACGCCATGGTTGGAGCACGAAACCGATCTGCGGAGACCTGAGCGCACGCAGGCTGGACGCCAACTCACCGAGCGGCGAATAGGCAAATCGCGATCGGCCAAGCGCTTCGACGCTGAGCTGAAATTCGATCACCGTAGCCCTCCCTTAGGCTGAGGCGTATGGACGACTCCGACATCTTCACGCGCATTCGCGAGATGGTCGATGCTGAGCATGAGCTGCGTCGCTCGATGCAGGACAATCCAGGCGAGGTCTCCGACGCAGCCTCACGACTCCGTGATCTTGAAGAATCCCTAGACCAGTGCTGGGATCTGCTGCGCCAGCGGCGCGCCCATCGAGAATTCGCACAAGATCCGGATGAGTCCCACACCAGACCTCGGGAACAAGTTGAGCGATACCTGCAGTGATGCCTAGGCCGTTGGCTGATACACCGCCACCGTCCAGGCCAGATGGCCTGAGCTGACAAGGCGAGATTCCACCAACTCGAGGCGGGCTGCTATCGCTCGCAAGAGCCGTCGCGAGGACCACGTCTTGGCGTAGATCGAGACAATCAGCACCCCACCTGGCGCCAGCCAGCTCGCGTGGTGTTCTACGGCGCCCACGGGGTCGTGCAGGTAGTAGATGACCTCGTTCATCACCACAGCGTTCGGTCGTTCATCGGCAACAAAGTTGGATCCGTCGGCGCAAACGAATTGCGTCCGCGAATCGGATTTAGGTTTCGCGAGCGCAATGGACCGCTCGAAATTGTCGACCCCGAGATAGCGGCGATACCGCAGACCTTCCTGGAGAATTCCTTGCGAGCAGCCAACGTCAAGCACGAAGCCGTTCCCTGCATACCGCTCGGTGACACTTCGGACTGCCTGGTAGCGCGCCGCCTCATGAATTCCACGAAGCCGTTGCCAGCTGTCCTTACGGTTCTCGCGCGTGTTGTCACGCACTAGAACCGATCGCACGATCGAGAGCGGGATCGGCGCCAGGAACAGCAGTTTCACCGCCACCCTGCTTCGCATCAGCCGCGCCACAAAGGTATCTGCAGCACGCTGGCGCGTCTCCACAGCTGCCTCCCCCATTACCCTCCTCTACTCGAAACGCGACGGATCTCCGGCTCCCCGCCGTATGATCACCGCGTCACCATCGGAGAGATCAACGACCGTCGTCGGGATCTCACCGCACTCGCCGGAGTCCACGACGGCGTCCAGAACATGATCAAGGCGCTCCATGATCTCCCAGCCCTGGGTCAATGGCCGCTCCTCTCCGGGCATGATCAGGGTGCTCGACACCAAAGGTTCTCCCAGTCCCGCCAAGATCGCCTGCGCGACAACGTGGTCGGGGATCCGAACCCCCACAGTCCGTCTCTTGGGATGCAGCATGCGCTTTGGCACCTCCCGGGTAGCAGGCACGATGAAGGTGTACTGCCCGGGGGTAGATGCCTTGAGGGCTCGAAAGATCACATTGTCCAGATGTACGAACCGACCTAGCTGATTGAAGTCGGCGCACAGCAGCGTGAAGTGGTGTTGATTGTCAAGCTGACGGATTTCTCGAATCCGGTCCAGGCCCGACCGGTTGTCTAGCTGGCAGCCAAGGGCGAAGCAAGAATCAGTCGGGTACGCGACCAGTCCGTCAGCGCGCAGCAGGTCAACCACACTGCCAATCGCTCGCGGCTGAGGGTTGTCCGGGTGGACATCGAAGTATCGGGCCACGAATGGAGCCTAGTGCGGCGGGACTGAGAATTTGTGCCAAACCGGTGCGGCGGCCCGGCCGCCGCCCTAGCCCACCCGAATGCTCGACGATCGCCCTACCGGCGTCGCGGAATGCAATGAACTTAACGTAAAGTTTAGGTTTGTGGCTAAACTGTTGGCGTGCTGCACCGTACGGACCTGGTGACTATCGGTGAGCTTGCGGCGCGTTCAGGCTTCGCCGCTTCTGCCTTGCGGTACTACGAAAGCTTGGGCTTGATCACCTCCAGGAGGACCTCTGGCAACCAGCGCCGCTATGAGCGGGCGATGCTGCGCCGCTTGGCCTTTATTCGCTCCGCGCAGCGTGTCGGGCTGTCGCTAGAGGAGATCACCGAGGCATTACAGACCTTGCCCGGAAACCGTACGCCGACCAAAGCCGACTGGACTCGCCTCTCCCACCAATGGCGCAGCCGGCTGAACGAGCAGATCGAAAGGCTTGAGCGTCTTCGGGATCGGTTGGACAGCTGCATCGGTTGCGGCTGCCTGAGCCTACAGAAATGCACGTTGCAGAATCCCGACGATTACGCGAGCTCTCGCGGACCTGGCGCGGTGTATCTCGACCCGTCCAAGGACTGACCGGCTGACAGACGCCGACCGGTCGGGTCCTGTAGCTCGGCTAAGTTACGGGCATGGTCAACAAGGTGGCAATGCTTACCGCCGGCGGGTTCGCACCGTGCCTTTCCGCAGCGATCGGAGGGCTGATCGAGCGTTACACCCAAGTCGCTCCTGAGGTCGAGATCATCGCTTACCGATACGGCTACGAGGGCCTATTGAAGGGTGACTCTATGGCTGTGACGCCGACCGTTCGGCAGCATGCGGCAGTCCTTCAGACCTTCGGCGGATCGCCCATCGGAAGCTCACGGGTCAAGCTCACGAATGCTGCAGACCTTGTGAAGCGCGGCTTGGTCGATGACGGTGTGGACCCATTAGAGGCTGCCGCCGACCGGCTGACGGCGGACGGCGTAGACGTCCTGCACACCATCGGTGGCGACGACACCAACACCACCGCGGCCGACCTTGCCGCGTTTTTGGCCAGTAACGGTCACCAGCTGACTGTTGTCGGGCTGCCGAAGACCATTGACAATGACATCATCCCGATACGCCAGTCTCTGGGCGCTTGGACCGCGGCCGAGCAGGCAGCGCGTTTCGCACAGAATGTCATCGGCGAACACAATTCCGGATCGCGGATGCTCCTGGTGCATGAGGTTATGGGGCGGCATTGCGGATGGCTGACCGCCGCCGCAGCACAGGCGTACCGCCAGTGGCTGGAAACTCGCTCTTGGCTGCCAGATATCGGCCTAAGTCGAGAAGCCTGGGAGGTCCACGGCCTCTACATTCCGGAGGCGGTATTCGATCTCGAGACCGAGGCCCAGCGTCTGAAGGAGACGATGGATCGAATTGGCTCTGTCAACCTGTTCATCTCCGAGGGTGCCGGTCTGGATACGATCTTGGCTGAGCTGGAGCGCTCCGGCGAGGATGTCCCGAGAGACCCGTTCGGCCACGTCAAGATGGACAAGATCAACCCGGGAAATTGGTTTGCGAGCAAGTTTGCCGAGCGGCTGGATGCGCAAAAGGTCATGGTGCAGAAGTCTGGATACTTCTCCCGATCGGCAGCACCGAATCAGCGCGATCTTGAGTTGATAATGTCCATGACCGATTTGGCGGTCGAATCAGCGCTGCGTGGTGAGCCTGGGGTGATCGGGCACGACGAGGAACGCGGTGACGAGCTCCGCGCCATCGAGTTCGAGCGAATCCGAGGCGGCAAGCCGTTCGACATCAGCGCACCGTGGTTCTCTGGACTGCTGGACAGCATTGGCCAGCCCAGCGCTCAGCTGGCCACCGCCCGCTAACGGTCTTTCGGCTGCTTGTCCGCAGATTTCTTGCGGCCCCGCACGGCGGCTGAGATTGCGTACGCCAACGCCGCACCGAGTCCCACGCCGGTTGCCGCTCCGGTGGCGTAGCCAGCGCCCATTCCAGCTCGAACGGATCGCACCGCAACAGCCTGAGGTACGACATTCGGCGTCTCATCTTGTTGTTGCTCAGAGTCCGGTACGGGGGCGGCGCTCACCTCCTGCTCAGGGGCGGCCGTAACAGCGTCGTGCTGCGCCGTGGCGATCCAGGCGGCGATGAACAAGACAAGCTGAGCAAAGATATTGAAGAACAGCATGAGCACAATCACTGGCCCGAAGATCACCGCAGCGGCATTACCGCGAAAGGCACTGATCAAGTAGCTGGCCAAGAATTGCAGAGCAACAAGGGCGATGGAACCCAACAGAGCGCCGAGGCGTACGACGGACCACGGCTCCCGGGTTTCCGGTAGCACTGTGTACAAGTACATGAAGATCAGCCAGCCGGCGCCGATCGAGACCACGACGGAGGTAATTCGTAGCACCGGCGCTATCCAAGCCTGGTCGCTGAGTCCGAGCCACGCGACCAGCGAATTGGCAAGGGAGGTAGACAGTGACGTAAGACCAAACATCACCGCCATCCCGACAAGCAGGCCAAACAGGAGTACAAGATTGCCGAGCGTTTTGATCACGATGTTGATCTTCTCCGGCCGAAGATCAAATCCGGGTCGCCACTGAGTCCGCACCGCATTCTTCAGATGCCCCATCCACTTGGCGCCGGTATAGAGAGCCGCTAGCAGGCCGATGATGCCAATAGTCCAGAAACTGCTCAGCGCGGTGTTTACAAAATTCAACATCTTCTGGCGGGTAGCGGCGTCTGCGCCGCCCAGCGCCTTGGCGACTGCGTCCGCGACGTTGTCTAGAAGCCCGGGTTGCAAGACGGTGAGCACCAAGCCAGTGATCGAAAAAGCAACCATCAGGACCGGTACTATCGCCAGGACGGAAAAGTAGGCGGTTGCGGCGGCAAATTGTGAGCCGAGCCGGCTGAGATAGCGCTCTACCGCGCGAATCATGTGTGCGATCCAGGGCTGTTGCTTGAGCCGTCTAATGCGCTCCGGCACCGCAACCATATGTTTCCTTCTTTGCTGACGCCCGCCCTTTCGCCCTGACGCTATCGGACCCGGTAGCTGCTAATGCCACTCTTGACACTCCCACCAGCGGCGCCTTGGCTGAGGCTATGAGCCAACTACTGACCGATTCTGAAGTGTCCCAGCAGCTGCAGGAGCTGCCGAACTGGAGCCGTGCCAATGGCGATGAGCCGGCGATCACCGCGACGTACGAGCTGACCGACTTTGTTGCTGCTTTGGACTTCGTGAATCAGGTCGGCCATGAAGCCGAGCTTATGAACCACCATCCCGACATCGACATCCGTTGGAACAAGGTCACCCTGGTCCTCTCGACCCATTCCGAGGGCGGCCTCACGCAGAACGACATCGAGCTGGCACATCGAATCAACGAGGTTGCCGGTCAAGACGCGTAGCCAAAGCCGTGAGCGGCCGTGAGCGGCCGTCAGTGCCCTACTCGAACGCCTCCGGTGGCGGGCACGTGCAGACCAGATTGCGGTCGCCGTAGCCCCCGTCAATACGCCCAACTGGCGCCCAGTACTTGTCGAATCCATCCGCATAGAGGGGCCCAGTGTGAAACCCGCCGGGAAAAGCCGCCACCCGTCTGGAATAGGAGTGATTCCAGCTGTCAGAGGTCACCGCAATCTGAGTGTGGGGGGCATTCACCAGTGGGTTGTCTTCCCGCGGCCACTCCCCCGTCTCGATCTTGGCGATCTCCGCGTGGATGCTGATCATGGCGTCACAAAACCGATCAATCTCTTCCAGCGGCTCAGATTCGGTCGGCTCCACCATCAAGGTGCCCGCCACCGGGAAGCTCATCGTCGGCGCATGGAAGCCATAGTCGATCAAGCGTTTGGCAACATCCTCCACGGTGATACCGCTGGCCTTGGTTAGCGGGCGCAGATCCAGGATGCACTCGTGTGCGACTCTGTCGTTACGTCCGTGGTAGAGCACCGGGTAGTGGTCATGGAGCCGCTCAGCCACGTAGTTTGCTGCGAGCAGGGCATGCTCTGTGGCAGAGGTTAGTCCGTCGGCGCCCATCATCGCGATGTAGGCGTAGCTGATCGGCAGGATGCCAGCCGACCCGTAGGGCGCAGCTGAGATCGGGCCGATGCCGCTGGTTGGACCTGCGGTATCGAGCATCGGGTGGTTGGGCAGAAACGGCGCCAGATGTGCAGCAACGCCGACCGGGCCAACGCCCGGTCCGCCGCCACCGTGGGGGATGCAGAAGGTCTTGTGGAGATTGAGATGGCTCACGTCAGCGCCGAAACGACCTGGCTTTGCGAGGCCCAGCAGGGCGTTCAGGTTGGCTCCATCCACATAGACCTGGCCGCCGGCCTGGTGAACTATCTCGCACAACTCGACGATGCTCTCTTCGAAGACTCCATGCGTCGACGGATAAGTCACCATGATCGCCGCTAGTTGATCACTATGCTCGGTGATCTTGGTCCGCAGGTCGTCCAGATCCACCGCGCCATCGGCAGCAGCTTTGACGACAACGACCTTGAGACCGGCCATGGCGGCTGAGGCGGCGTTCGTGCCATGCGCTGAGGAGGGAATCAGGCAGATCCGACGTTGATCATCACCCCGTGAGTCGTGGTAGGCGCGGATGGCAAGGAGCCCGCTGAGCTCGCCTTGACTACCTGCGTTCGGCTGTATCGAGACCTTCGCGTAGCCGGTCAGCTCGGCGAGCCCGGACTCCAGCTTCTTGATCAGTTCGAGATATCCCGCGACATCCTCGATCGGCGCAAATGGATGCAGGTTCGCAAAGCCGGGATAAGAGATCGGCTCCATTTCGGTCGTGGCGTTGAGCTTCATGGTGCAAGAGCCAAGCGGGATCATCCCCCGATCCAGCGCGAGATCACGGTCGGACAAAGCCCGCAGATAGCGAAGCATTGCCGTTTCACTGTGATGAGTGTTGAAAACGGGGTGGGTGAGGAAGGCAGTCGTACGCTCGCGCCCGACTAGGTTGTCGGCAAACAGCCGCTCTTGGCTTGCCGACACTCCAAAGGCTCCGCGTACGGCGTTTAGCTGAGTCGTGGTGGCGTCTTCACCGACCGACACTCCGACATGATCATCATCCACCAGCCGAAGATGGATCCCGGCCGCTCGCGCCGCGCCGACCACTGCTGCGGCCCGGCCCGGCACCTCGACGAGCACCGTGTCGAAGAACGAGTCGTGGACTACCCGGAGCCCCCCGGCCACAAGATCACCGGCCAGGTCCGTGGCACGATCATGGATCGTTGCAGCGATCTCCACTAGTCCGTGTGGGCCGTGATAGACGGCGTACATGCTGGCAACGACGGCGAGCAGCACTTGGGCGGTACAGATGTTGGAGGTTGCCTTCTCGCGGCGGATGTGCTGCTCGCGAGTCTGCAATGCGAGGCGGAAGGCGGGAATGCCGTCACGATCTTTGGAAACTCCCACGAGCCGCCCCGGCAAGGTCCGCTCCAGGCCTGCGCGGACCGAGATAAAACCTGCGTGGGGTCCTCCATAAAACAGCGGAACACCGAACCGCTGGCTGGATCCGACGGCCACGTCCGCGCCCCACGCTCCTGGCGGGGTTGTCAAGGTCAACGCCATCAGGTCGCAGGCCGCGATCACCATGGCACCGCGTGCGTGGGCCAGATCGGCGACCGTCCGCAACTCGTCAGTGCTCGCGAGCCGGCCGCTGGCACCGGGTGTTTGCACGAGGACCGCAAACAGCTCGACTTCCTCGATCGCCTCAGCCAACGGCTTGTCAGCCACGACCACGGGAATCCCGAGAGCTGCCGCCCGCGTAGAAAGGACACCGATCGTCTGCGGCAAGGTCTCCCTGTCGAGCAGGATTGCTTGTCCCACCTTTGTGCTGCGACGTGCCAGCGTCATCGCCTCGGCGGTCGCGGTCGCTTCATCAAGCAAACTTGCTCCGGCCGTGGGCAGGGCGGTGAGGTCTGAGATCACCGTCTGAAAGTTGAGCAACGCCTCCAGTCGGCCCTGGCTGATCTCTGGCTGGTACGGCGTGTACGCGGTATACCAAGCGGGCGACTCGAGCACATTGCGACGGATCACAGAGGGGGTCACGGTGCCGTGGTAACCAAGCCCGATCATTGCGGTGAGCGGTCGATTACGGCTCGCCAGCTCACGCAGCAGCGCCAGTGTCTGGGATTCGGTCAAAGCCGGCGGCAGGACGAGCGGCTCCGTGCTGCGGATCGACCGCGGCAGAGCTTGATCAACAAGCTGCTCAAGACTGTTGAGCCCGAGGGCAGCCAGCATCTTCTCGCGATCGTCAGTCTGGGGACCGATGTGACGAGTGCTGAACCGCTGCGACGGCAGAGAGCCTTTCTGAGTGTCTGGAAGAGTGGCGGTCATCGATCTTCTTTCGCGCGGGTGTAGGTAGCTGTTGTCGCCCTCACGAGCAACGCTCCCCCTCTGTCACCTGCGGCTTCAGAGTTGCCATAGCGTGCGCGGTCTCGATTGCCTGAGAGGTTCCGGGGAGGTTGCCCCTTCGGCGTCACCTACTCAGTGTGAGGTGGTGAACTCTCCCGCGCCGCCGTTCCAGCAGCGCCCAGATTACTCCGAATGCGCTGGGGATCTGCGGTTCTCGGCACTCACGCCACGGGTAGCTCAGATTTCAATGACTGTGACCAGGCCCTCAAGACCCTGGAAGTCCTTGCCATTACGGGTGACCACCGGTAGATCTTCGGCAAGAGCGGTCGCCGCGATCAGCAAGTCCGCGAACTTACGCCTCGGTTGACGGCCTTGTTCTACGACGGCGGCATTCACCCGGCCATACGCCCGAGCGGACCGAATGTCGAACGGCAACGGGTCAAATGCTGCCTCGGTTCGCTGTAGTCGATCTTGTCGACGCGCACGCTCGGAGACATCCGTGGTGGCTGAGGGGCCCGCGGAAAGCTCGGCGAGCGTAACCGTGGATATCGCCACTTCTTCTGGAAGTTGAGAAGCGTCAAGTCGATCCAGATCCACAATGACCGAAGTATCGAGGAGCCCTCGAGCCAACCGGTCAGGCACGATCTGGCAACTCCTGATCGAGGACTTCATCGAGATCATCTCTAAATGCCGCGGCATCGATCGGAGGTGCATCGTGGAACATAGCAACGACAGTGCTGGCGGCGACGAACCGATGACGTCGCAGTGGCCGCAACTCCCCCACCGGGGTCCCGTTGCGGGTGACTACGAACGACTCTCCCTGGTCCAAAGCTCGCATGATTCGGCCGCTGTCATTGCGGAGTTCCCGTTGGGAGATTTGCTCGCTCACATCAGCATCGTAGCACGAGGTGCTACAGCAATTCGTTAAGCGGTGCCTCGCACCTGGCGACGCTGAGAAAGCTCATCGTGGGACTGCCGCGGCTCACCAACCTCGGCCCGCTCGGCCGGCAGATCGGAAAGTGTCCCTTCGAGATCGCGCCAGACACCACCAAGGGCGATGCCAAACACGCCCTGGCCGCCACGCAACAGATCGATGACCTCGTCGTCAGAGGTGCACTCGAAGACCGACACGCCGTCGCTCATCAAAGTGACCTGGGTGAGGTCTTGGACGCCCCGCTTACGCAGATGCTCGATAGCGGTACGGATCTGCTGCAAAGAGATGCCCGCATCAATCAGTCGCTTGATCACCTTCAAGATCAGAATGTCGCGGAAGCTGTAGAGGCGTTGGGAGCCGGATCCAGATGCGCTCCGGATTTCTGGAACGACCAAGCCGGTACGCGCCCAGTAGTCAAGCTGCCGATAAGTGATCCCGGCGGCACTGCAGGCGATTGGTCCACGGAAACCCATGTCGGTTGGCAATGGCGAAAAGTCGCCGTCGAACAACAGCCCTTGCGCCTCAGCCGACTCTGTGCCGGGCGACTCGGCGGGCGTTGCTGATGCGTCGGTGCTACTCACGTGTTGCCTCCGGATTCTGCCGCGTGATTCTGGCGAATCAAGTTGCTGCGATGGGAAGAGAGGAACCCCGGTGAGTTCCCTCCGCGTAATTCCACGGTCGGCATTACATTGACGAACCTATGACGAGCGGCCC
>DATLQC010000072.1:0-9980 GCA_035535395.1 Propionibacteriaceae bacterium
AGCGTGGAGATCACCTCGCCGGCGTTGTGGCCGAGCAGCGCTGCACCAAGGATTAGGTCGGTGTCGGCGTCCACGACCGCCTTCCACGTGCCCGTCGTGTCGTGGAGCGTCTTGGCTCTCGGAATGGCCGAAACGGGGATCTTGGCGATTGCCACGTTGTGACCTTGGACCCGGGCTTGCGCCTCGGTCATCCCCACCCGCGCCAGCTCAGGGGTAATGAAAACGGTGTACGGCACGATGCGGCCTGTGGTTACCGCGTCACCGTGGTCGAAGTTTGCCTTGAGAATGCGGAAGTCGTTCCACGAAGCGTGCGTGAACTGCGGAGTGCCAGCGACATCGCCGGCTGCCCAAACATGATCAGCGGTGGTGTGAAGGTGGTTGTCTACCGAGATGAAGCCGCGGTCGGTGAGATCGACACCAGCCGACTCCAGCCGGAGTTGGGCGGTTACCGGAGCACGTCCGGTCGCCGCGAGCAACTCCTCGCCACGCACCTGTGAATCGTCTTCAAGCACGATGACAACGTCGCCGTTGTTGTCCTCACGGTGGACAGCCTGGGCCCGGGTGCCGAGTCGTAAGCCGACCCCTTGATTGGTAAGGATGTCCGCCACTTCAGCGGCGACATCGGAATCCTCACGAGGAAGCAGCTGGTCCGGCCCCTGCAGCAATGTCACCTGAGTGCCGAAGAGCGCGAACATCGAAGCGTACTCACAACCGACGTATCCACCGCCCAGAACGATCAGCCGCTGCGGCAACCGTTCCAGCTGCAAGATCGTCTCCGACGTCCATACCCTCGACTCGGTGATGCCAGGTAGATCGGGGATGGCGGGCGTCGTCCCAGTGTTGATCACGACATCGGTTCCGCGGAGCAACCGGATGGTCTCATCCTGAGTTTCGACCTCGACGGTACGAGGCGCGATAAAGCGGGCGGTACCCAAGATGAAGTCCATGCCGGAGTCGGCGAACATCTTTTTGTGGGCAGCCACCATCCCGTCCACAACGGAACTCTTATGCTGACGCAGCCCGTCGACTGAGACCACCGGTTGGTAGCCGAGCTCGACGCCCATCACCTCCGCGTGGCGGGCCATGAGTACAGTCCGGGCGCTCCCAACCAGCGCTTTCGTGGGGATGCACGCTACGTTGATACAAGTCCCACCGATCTTGTCCCGCTCGACCATGGCGACCTTCCAGCCCGCCTTAGCGCGATCCATCGCCAGCGACTTTCCCGCCTTGCCGCCTCCGATGACCAGAAGGTCGACGTGCTCAACATCGCGATCACTCATCATCGAACCCTCCTTCGTTCGTCTTGAGGCGTGTGGAGCAGCCGCGCCAAGGGAGTCAGCCGCGTACTCAGCATTGCGAGCGCATGCTTGCATACCTGGAGTGCTGCCCTGGCTAGCCGTCCAAACCGGAGGATGAGGGTTGTCGGCCGTCTGGTTCGCCTCTTCCCGTACCGGATCCTGAGGGCCGGAGGCGGTAAAGGACCTCTCCAGCGTGCGGTTCAACGAAGGTGTCGGGGTCTGCCTCGTATGCGGCGATGTCGATTTCGGCGGGGTCAAGGTAGTTGAGGTTGACCGACCGGACGATCTTCTCGGGGATCCCGGTTGCGAGGGTGACCGTCACGCGATCCTGCTCGCCGTGCTCGGGATCCCAGCTGCCCTGCCCGCGGAGGTGGGTGGAGTGCGCCAGATCACCCCAGGGCTGGTCCTTAAAGCGATCCCACTGACCGAGGAAGTAGTCCCGACAGTGATAGCCGATCTCGGTGATGTGGGGATGCATGGCCGACACTTGGGTGATGTGCGGAGCGTAAATGATCACCTCGCCGCCGTCGGCGACGATCGGCTCCAGCTTGTAGAATCCCTTGGCAGCGGTCCAGATGTCTTCGTACTTGGTCGGCATGATCGACAGCACACGTCTGACGGGAGCGTCGAAGTAAGTGATGTGGGTTTCGGCTGAGATCTCCGCGCAGGCGGCCCAGGCGTCCTCGGGTGTGCCAAAGGCGGCGGCATGCAGTGTGTCGGTGCCGGATGCGACCACCAGACACAGCGCCAGCCGATCCGCCGGAATCAATGTGGCGGCCTCGTTGATGAGGGCGCGTACCGGGGTAACACCGCGCGTCCCGATCATCTTTGCGCTCGTGATCAAGGCGCCGACCCAATGCGACAGATCGATCAGCTCCTGGCCGGACACTCCAGGAAAGAAGTACTTGTTGCCGCCCGAGAAGCCCACCACCTCGTGCGGAAACACTGGCCCAACCACGATCGCTACGTCGGCCTCGGCGACATGCCGGTTGATCCGTACGTCCACCGAGACGTCGCGCATCAGGCCGCCGGTCAGCTCGCTCAGTCGCTGCGCGCCAATCGTGCCGAGCGTCGTGAACGTCTCCGATACCCAGGATTCGTGATTGAGGATGGTCCAGCCGGGATAGGTCTCCTCCGCGGCGCCCGGCGGGTAGCCCAGATGACGTGCCAGGTGGTCGTCACTCATCCCTTGGTGGGTACCGAGGGCGATCACGACGGTGACCTCCTTCGCCCTGCCTTCGAGGGCCGAGTGCGCGGCCCGCATGAGATGGGGCAGCGGGCATGTCCGAGTGCCATCCGGTACGACGAGGCAGACGCGCTTGTCATCAAGGTCGGCGCGGGCGAGCGCCTGCGTTACGAAAGCGGTGACCTCATCGCTGGAGAGTTCCTGGTCGGCACCGCCCACCCTGTCCGCCCGAGCCGGGTCGCCCGGATTCGTGCCGTAGTTGGTCGACGTTTCTGCCGGCGCCGTGGCCGCCGCGTCTGCGTTGGTTGCGTCAGCGCTGCTCATACCAGCACTGTGCACCCACTGCAGCGGCAGGACAAGATCGCCTCGTCACGCCCAAGATGATCATGACGGCTGATGTTGCCGCCCAGCAGCACGGTTCCGGGTCCTCAAATCCGCTAAAGCCAAGATCGGCTCGCTCGTCATACGCTGAGATGGCGTGTTGGAGGTGGACTAGAGAGGAGTCCTTGTGGAGCGGACCGGACTGCGCCTCATCTTGGTCAGGCACGGTGAAACAGAGTGGGCTCGTGACGGCCGGCACACCGGGCGTACGGATATCCCGCTGACTGAACTGGGCCGACTGCAGGCGATGGTGCTCGGAGACCGGCTTCGTGGCCGCACTTTCGTCCGAGTGATGACCAGCCCCTTAGCCCGCGCATCTGAGACGTGCCGCCTCGCAGGTGTGGCCGAGGATGCTGAAATCAGCGACGATCTCATGGAGTGGGACTACGGCGCATACGAAGGGCGTCGAACCGCTGAGATTCGTGAAGAGGTGCCGGGCTGGTCAATCTGGCGCGACGGGGCACCGAAGGGTGAGACCGCAGCCGAGGTCGGTGCACGGGCGGACAAGGTGATTGCGCAGGCGCTCACAGCCACGGGTGACACAGTCCTGTTCGCCCATGGCCACTACTTACGGGTGCTCACCGCGCGCTGGCTAGGACTACCCCCGGAGGCTGGCAGGCTCTTCGCGCTCGCCCCGGCAACGATCGGCATCCTCGGTTACGAGCGAGAGCAACGGGTGATCATTCGCTGGAATGATCGTTGCCATCTTGTGCTGCCGTCCTACATATGGGCAGAGCAGGGCGACCTTGACGTTCGAGTGGGCGATCCCAGTGTTGGAAGCGGTGACGATCGGTCTGCGCCCGGACGCGGCAAAGCCCGAGATCAACAGACCTCGAGCGCCGGAGACCTAACGGCACCTTAATCGGACGGCGGCGGCCAGCGATGCCGAACAAGGCCCGGAGTACTTACGCTCAAGGCGGGGCGGGATGACATCAATGCGGCGGATCGTTGTTGGTGTAGACGGCTCGCAATACAGCTTGCGGGCCCTACGCTGGGCCGTCGTCGAGGCCGGTCGGCATGGCGCCGAGCTCTTCGCTCTGACCACCTGGACCGCGTTACCGCCACCGATCGTGTCCCCCCATGTTGATGTCAACAAGGCCGTCGATCGCCAAGACGGTGCTTCGGCGGCCGAGCAGGCGCTGCAAACCGTTGTCGGGAACGCAGTGGCCGGCAACCCTCCGATTGTCGTTGAGATCGTTGCGACCGAGGGACATCCCGCAAAATTTCTGACAGAGCAGTCCCGGCATGCTGGTCTTGTCGTCGTGGGTGCTCGGGGAGGCGGCATAGCGGGCTGGCTGCTGGGGTCGGTTAGCCAAGAACTGCTCCGACACTCGTTCTGTCCCGTGGCCGTCGTTCGATCACCGGACAAGGACGAGGGCGCCGCGGCTGAAGAGACCCTTACGAGTGAGTGGACCCGCGTTGTGGTGGGTATCGATGATTCGGATTACAGCAAGTCAGCGCTGCGTTGCGGCTCACGCCGCCACCACGGTGGTCGTAGACCTGCACCGCACAGCCTCAGCCCAATGACGAGATCGCTCTGGTCTCCGACGATGGCGTTATGCAACGATGCCAGCCAAGGAAGTCCGTCTTCTGCTGGCACAAGCTGACGGACCGGGCGCTGTGACCCAGAACGCAACCGACGACCCTCGTCACGACACTGAACAGGGATGAAGTGCAGCTGACTGCGACTGCTATTGAGAGCCGGATTTTGGCTGCGATCTCAGCAATGGCTGGCAAGAACCAGCAAATGGAGGAATCTTCGTAGATCTCGATTGAACAGGGATAGCACGCCAGCGGCCAACGTAAAGGAGCAATCATGCTGCGACCTCAAGACAGCAGTACCCGCGAGCGGAAGAGTCTGAATGGCCTGTGGCGGTTCAGACTGGACCCCGAGGGCGAGGGCCGGTCAGCCCGTTGGTTCAGCCAGCCGTTGCCGGAATCCAGGCAGATGGTCGTGCCGGCTAGCTTCAACGACATCGCAGCCGATGCGACGGTTCGAGACTATTTCGGCGACATTTGGTACCAGACCAGTGTTTGGGTACCGCTTGGCTGGCAGGGACGACGCATCGTGCTGCATTTTGAGTCGGCAACCCACCGAGCGACGGTTTGGGTCAACGACGTCGAGGTCGTGTCGCATGAGGGTGGATACACCCCGTTCGAGGCCGATATCAGCGACCATGTCACTGCCGGGCAGCAGGTGCGCATCACCGCGCTGGTCAACAACACACTGCACTGGCAATCGATCCCACCGGGCGTCATCGAAGACACTCCGGCCGGTAAACGGCAGCGCTACTGGCACGACTTCTTCAACTACGCCGGAATCCACCGCAGCGTGTGGCTCTATGCCACTGACCCGGCTCACATCACCGATGTCACGATCACCACCGACCTCGATGGCGTTAACGGCGTGATCAACTACACCGTGGACGCCGACGGCGCTGATGATCTTGAAATCAAGGTGATCTTGCGGGATGCCGAGGGAACCGAGGTCACAACCGACACCGGAACGAGCGGAACCTTGAACGTTCCGAGTGTGCACAAATGGGCGCCAGGAGACGGCTACCTCTACGATCTCGAAATTCAGCTGGTACGCGGGGACGCCGTCGTGGACAGCTACCACCAAAGCGTCGGCGTACGCACCGTCAGGGTGGACGGAATCCGGTTTTTGATCAACGGCGAGCCGTTCTACTTCACCGGGTTCGGCAAGCACGAGGACCTACCGGTGATCGGAAAGGGCCACAGCGACGCGTACCTGGTGCATGATTTCGAGCTGCTGAAGTGGATCGGCGCCAACTCCTTCCGAACATCGCACTATCCGTACTCTGAAGATGTTCTTGACTACGCCGACCGGCAGGGCATCGTGATCATCGACGAGACAGCGGCCGTCGGACTGAACATGGGACTGGGCGGCGGAATCTTCGGCGGACAGGGCTATCAGACGTTCTCACCAGAAACCGCCAACGATGCGACCCGAGAGGTGCACGCCCAGGCCATTAGGGAGCTGATCGCGCGGGACAAGAATCATCCCAGCGTGGTGTTGTGGAGCATCGCGAACGAGCCGGAGTCCGACACCGAGGAAGCCGAAAAGTACTTCCAGCCGCTGTTCGATGTGGCCCGCCAGGCCGATCCGACGCGACCCGTCGGCTTCGTCAACGTGATGCTGGCACCGCACGGGAAATGCCGGGTCTCCCAGTTCGGTGACGTGTTGATGTTGAACCGCTATTACGGCTGGTATGTCAACACCGGTGATCTCGAAGCAGCGGAGCTGGCCTGGGAGGAGGAGCTGAAAGCCTGGGCCAGTGACGGCAAGCCGATCATCATCACCGAGTACGGTGCCGACACCTATCCCGGACTGCACACCCTCGTTGGCGAACCCTGGACGGAGGAGTACCAGGTTGAGTACCTGGACATGAACCACCGAGTCTTCGACCGCATCGACGCCGTCGTCGGTGAGCAGGTGTGGAACTTCGCCGACTTCACCACGACTTCGGGAATCATGCGAGTTGGCGGCAACAAGAAGGGCGTCTTCACCCGCGATCGGCAGCCAAAGGCCGCCGCCTACGCGCTGCGCCGACGCTGGCGCAAGCGGCTTTGAATGGCAAGGATTTCCATTGATGGACTTCGAGCCGGGTCTGCCATCAGCTTGGTGGAATCTTCGGGGTCAACGTGCGGCCGAGCGCCGAACCGCTGATCAAATCCAGCCGCCGGCAGCCCACAGGCACGCGGGAACGACAGCGCAAGGGCCACCACTCCACGACCCGGTTCGCCCCACAACCGCTTGCCAGCTGAGCCTCGTGGGCGGTGCCATCGCGGTGCCTCGTCTTGGTCATGACCTGATCCTTCTGCGGTCAGGTGTTAGACCAGGCTTACCGGCCGTCCGGTGCGCGCTGACTCATAGGCGCCAACGATGACGCTGAGCGTTTGGCGGTGCTCAGCGAGGCCTACTCGGATCTCTTCGGTTCCCAGTAGGGCTGCCAGGAAGTTCTCATACTGTTGGCGGTGGGCGTCCGAGAGGCTGGGGTCACGGCTGGCCGCGATAGAGGTCCCGCCGGGTGATGCGTACTCGGCGATCTGGTTGACGGCGTCGTCCTTTAACCCGAAGAACTTTTCGTCGCGAGCGGCATCGTTGCGCGTGAGGTGGATGAAACTGAGCTCGTCATTCTCGATCACGATCGATCCCTTGTCACCGTGTACCTGAAGGCGTGCGCTTAGACTTGGAAAGGCGGCTGTGGTGGCGTGCAATACACCCAGCGCGCCGCTCTCGAACCTCACTACGCCGACCGCGACATCCTCGGTTTCAATCCGCTCGTGAGCCAAGTTGCCGGTGTACGCGAAGACCTCCACTGGCGTGCCCAGCATGCCCACCAGCAGATCGACAGTGTGCAGACCCTGATTCATGAGGGCGCCGCCACCGTCGACTCTCCAGGTCCCACGCCAGCCTGCGGAGTCGTAGTAACTCTGTGCCCGCCACCAGTCGATGGAGGCGACGCCCGAGGTGAGGCGGCCTAGCTCGCCGGCTTTGATCGCCCCTAGAACTATCTCGGTGGCCGGGTCGAATCGGTGCTGCGAAATAACCGTCACTCGAGTGCCGGCCTTCTGTTGGGCGGTAATGATCTCGTCAATCTTGCTCAGGTTAACCTCAGCTGGCTTTTCGATGATCAAGTGCTTGCCAGCTTCCAAGGTTTCAATCGCCACCTCGGTACGGCCGCCAGCCGGTGTGCAAATGACGACGACGTCGATGTCGGTCGCCGCCATAGCATCGGTCAATGAGGTAAACGCCGTTCCACCGCGTACTGCCGTGATCTTTTCGGCCTTGTCCAGAGTGCGATTCACTACGGCGACGAGATCGATCTGGTCGTCCAACTCACTGATCACTTTGCCGTGATGAGTGCCGATGATGCCGGCCCCCACCAGTGCGAACCGGAACTTGTTGGAGCCTAAGGCATCGCTCATCCGTATATGATCACCTAAGCCTTCAAGATGTCGGTGAACCCCTGCCAGGCTTTCGTGGACAGCTCAGGGCCACAAGCTCACCCAGGCAATGCGTCTAGCTGACGTGGGATCTGGAGAGAAGAAGCCGTCAAGATCATTTCTTCACGCTCTTGAATCGTCTCGACGACTTCGCCGTTACCGTGGCCGGCCGTGAAAACTTCACCGGTCGCAAGCAAATTCTTCGGAACCCGATCAACACGTGCCCGCGCAGGGGAGCGCCCACTGGCGCTATCCCCTCGATATTCCAGCAACAACAACCGCAAGCTATTGTCTGCCCGGCTTGGTTTTCAGCAGGATGGGGTTGTGTCCTCCCCTCCTCCCCTCCTCCTACATTCGGATCGGCTGCTGCCTGGCGAGCCTGCGGTCCGTTCCATCGCTCGGCAGCTGTATGAGAGTGTCAAGGATCTGCCGATTATCTCGCCGCACGGCCACGTACCGCCGCAGTGGTTATCGGAGGACATCCCATTCGGTGACCCGACTTCGTTGTTGATCACCCCGGATCACTATGTCAACCGGATGTTGCATGCCCATGGGGTGGAGTTGTCCGCGCTAGGGGTGGCTCAACCGACCATGACGGAACAGCAATCACGGGATGCGTTCCGCATCTTGTGTTCGCACTGGAGCGTCTATCAAGGGACTCCCGTGCGGCTGTGGCTTGAGGCGCAGTTTGGGGAGATCTTCGGGGTCACGGTGCGGCCGAGTGTCGAAACCGCTGACCAAATCTATGACCAGATCGCCGGCTGTCTTTCGTTGCCGGAGTTCAAGCCGCGCGCACTATATGAGAAGTTCAAGATCGAGGTGCTGGCTACCACCGATGACCCGTGCGATGACCTAGGCGCCCACCAGTTCCTGCGCGATGACAAGACCTGGCAGGGTCGCGTCATCCCGACCTTCCGCCCCGACAAGTATCTCGAGCCTACTCAGCCGACCTGGAACGCCGATGTTGACCGGCTGGCTGAGGTATCGGGGATCGACACCGGTGACTACGACGGCTATATCGCCGCGATGGAGAACCGTCGTCAGTACTTTAAAGACAACGGCGCGGTCTCGTCGGACCACAGCCACTTCGACGCTCGTACCGACAGACTTGAGGTGGCTGAAGCAGAGCGGATCTATGCATCGGCTCGTAAAGGTGAAGCTTTGGAAGTGGAGGCTACTGCGCTGCGTCGTCACCTTGTTTCGGAGATGGCACGGATGGCCTGTGACGATGGTTTGGTGATGACGCTGCACCCTGGCGTCCGGCGCAACCATCACTTGCCTACCTTCGAGAAGTACGGCGCTGACGTCGGGACCGACATTCCGGTGCAGATGGAGTTCACCGATGCCCTGCGGCCAATGTTGATCCGATACGGCACCCATCCCAATTTCCAGCTGGTGATCTTCACTCTCGACGAGACGGTGTTCTCCAGGGAGATTGGCCCGCTCGCTGGCTTCTATCCGTCAGTTTTTGCCGGCGTCCCTTGGTGGTTTATCGACGCGCCCGAGGCGATCCGCCGCTACCGTGCCGCGATCACCGAGTCCGCTGGCTTCGCCAAGACCTCCGGATTCATCGACGACACCCGCGCCTTCTGCTCGATTCCGGCTCGGCACGACATGTCCCGCAGGCTTGACGCAGGGTTCCTCGCGCAGCTGGTTGACGAGCACCGCCTCGGCATGGACGAGGCCTTCGATGTTATGCATGATCTCGTGGTCACCAACCCGAGAAAGGCTTTCAAGCTGTGACAGCCGCCCGAGAAGTTCCCCGCCTTACCCGTTCGCTGCCCGACACGCCGGCGGCTGCACCGGTCCGAATGGTCCACATCGGTGTCGGCAACTTTCACCGCGCGCATCAAGCCTGGTACACCGCTCACAGCCCCGACGCGGGGGAGTGGGGCTACGCCTCATTCACTGGCCGGAGCGCCAGGATGGTCGACGCGCTCGCGCCCCAGGACGGCCTCTACACATTGATCACCCGCAGCGCCGAAGGAGACGCTTTCGAGCTGATCGGCACGCTCTCGGCGGTTCATGCCGCCGCCGAGCATGAAACCTATCTCGATTATCTGAGCCGGCCCGAGGTCGCGGTCGTGACCATTACCGTGACCGAGGCGGGCTATCTCCGGGGAGCCGATGGGCATCTGGATGCG
>DATLQC010000073.1:0-14383 GCA_035535395.1 Propionibacteriaceae bacterium
CCGGATGTCGCGTTCCCGCGGCTCAACATGGTCGCCTACTGGTTCTATCTGTTCGGCGGAATCATCGCCTCGGCGGGCTTCCTGTCGCCCTCAGGAGCTGCGAGCTTCGGTTGGTTCGCCTACGCGCCGCTCAATAGCGCGGTTAACTCACCGGGTGTTGGCCATGATCTCTGGATCATGGGCCTGTACATGGCTGGCCTCGGCACCATCCTCGGCGCCGTTAACTTCACCACAACGATTTTGACCATGCGGGCACCGGGTATGACCATGTTCCGGATGCCGATTTTCACCTGGAACATTCTGGTGACGTCGTTCTTGGTGTTGTGTGTCTTCCCGATCCTCGCTGCTGCGCTCTTGGTTCTGGAGGCCGATCGAGTTCTCGGAGCACACATATTTGACGCGGCCAACGGTGGGCCGCTCCTGTGGCAACACCTGTTCTGGTTCTTCGGGCATCCGGAGGTTTACATCATCGCCTTGCCGTTCTTCGGCATCATCACTGAGGTTTTGCCGGTATTCAGCCGGAAGCCGATCTTCGGTTATGTGGGCTTGGTAGGTGCGACGCTGTTGATCGGGGCCTTGTCGGTCGCCGTGTGGGCACACCACATGTTCGTCACTGGGGCGGTCAATCTACCGTTCTTCTCCTTCATGACCTTCCTCATTGCCGTGCCAACAGGTGTCAAGTTCTTCAACTGGATCGGCACAATGTGGGGCGGCAGTATTGCCATGCGAACGCCCATGCTGTGGGCCGTCGGCTTCCTGGTCACCTTCTTGTTTGGTGGATTGACGGGTATCATCCTTGCCAGCCCTCCGCTGGACTTCCAAGCTTCCGATACCTACTTCGTGGTGGCTCACTTCCATTACGTGGTGTTTGGCACCGTGGTCTTCGCCATGTTCGCCGGTTATTACTTCTGGTGGCCGAAGCTGACCGGCAGAATGCTAGATGAGACGTTGGGCAAGATTCATTTCTGGCTGCTGTTCATTGGGTTCCATACAACGTTCCTCATCCAGCACTGGCTAGGTGTTGAGGGGATGCCACGTCGGTACGCCGATTATCTGCCGACTGACGGCTTCACAATTGAGAACCAAGTCTCCTCAGTCGGCGCCTTCCTGCTCGGCGGCTCCACACTCGTGTTCTTCTGGAACGTCTGGAAGAGCTGGAAGAATCCCAAGGTCAATACCGATGACCCGTGGGGCTGGGGCCGCTCGCTGGAGTGGGCGACGACCTGCCCGCCGCCGCGTCATAACTTCACCCAGCTACCCAAGATCCGGTCCGAGTCGCCGGCCTTTGACCTGCACCACCCGGAGGTTGCGATCTTGGAGTACGGCCTTGAAGAAGAGGAGTTTGACGAGACAACCGTTGATGCCGGCGAGGACACCGGTCGCTTGGCCGAGCTTAGGCACCGGGTGGCGGGCGACACGTCGGATCTAGCTGCTCGGTATGAGTCCATACACCATGGTCACTCGCCCGACGCTGAGGAGGATCAGAAGTGAAGGTGGAAGCCTGGATATTCGGCTCCCTGACGATCTTCATGCTGATCGTCACGCCGATCTACTGGCTGATCACTGCTGATGTGAACGGCGTTCCCGAGATCACCGGTACTGTGGCACTGATCTTGACGTTCTTCCTGGTGTTCATGATCTGGGCCTATCTCCTCTTGGTGGCGCGGCGGATGCAGCCCCGACCAGAGGATAGGAAGGAAGGCGAGATCGCTGAGGGCGCCGGAGAGTTGGGCTTTTTCCCGCCGTCTAGCAAGTGGCCGCTGTTCCTGTCGCTGACGTTCGTACCGGTTGTCATAGCTCCCATCTACGGTTGGTGGCTGATGCTCATTGGCTTCGGCTTCGGGTTTATCACCTTGACGGGACTGCTTTACGAGTTCTACCGCGGAGATCACGCGCACTGAGTGGACTCACTTTTGGACTCGTTCGGCAGGGCTGACAGGACCCGCGCCAGAGGATGTTGTTGAGTCCTGCGGTTGTCCTGCCGTTTGCGAGGCTACCGATTCAAGCGTTTTTAGCCTCTGGCGCCGGTCCTGTCAGCCCTGCCGAACAAAAGGGTGGCCGCACTAGAACCGCGCGGCTGTATGACGCCCTGAGCTTGTTGGAGGGTGGCATCAGTAGCGTCGGGCACAATGGGGCCCATGTGTCGAAACATTCGTCCGCTGAATAACTTTGAGCCGCCGGCGACTACAGATGAGGTACATGACGCGGCGTTGCAATATGTGCGGAAGGTCGCGGGGATGTCTAAGCCGTCGAAGGCAAACGAGGAGGTCTTCTATCGGGCAGTCGAAGAGATCGCCCATGCCACCCATCATTTGCTGGAGGACCTTGTCTCTGCGGCACCGCCCAAGAACCGGGAGGTGGAGGCAGCCAAGGCCCGGGCACGCTCGGGGAATCGCTTCGCCGCTGCCTAAAACGCTGGTCACTGGAGTCGCAGAGTGACGACCGAGGTACTGCGCTATGCAGCGTTCACCATGGACGGCCGGGGCGGTAATCCCGCAGGCCTGGTGCTGGACGCCAGAGGACTCGATGCGGTGCAGATGCAAGCCCTCGCCGCTAATGTCGGCTATTCGGAAACAGCCTTTCTGGTCAAGAGGCCGGATGAGCCGAATGTCTACGACGTGCGCTACTTTGCGCCGCAACAGGAAATTCCGTTTTGCGGGCATGCCACCATCGCCGCGGCGGTGGCCTTGGTCGAGCGGTCGCCAGCAGATGAGCTGATCTTCCACACGCCTGCTGGATTCGTCAGCGTCGCGACTTCGGTGAACGAGGATGGTGAGCTCGTCGCTGAGATGACCAGCGTGGCGCCTCGAACAGCGGAGCCTGAGCATGAACTGGTGTCAGCAGCGCTGCAGTCGCTTCGCTGGTCTGCCGATGATCTTGATCCGGAGTATCCAGTCCTGCTGGCAAACGCGGGCTCGGAGCATCTGGTGCTTGTAATCAAGACCAGGCTGCGGCTGGCCGACCTGGACTACGACTTCAATGCTCTTGCTAAATTGATGCGGGACCATGCGCTGGTGACGCTGCAATTGATCTGGCCCGAGTCCAAGAAGCGCTATCACTCCCGCAACCCATTCGCCGGCAGCGGAGTAGTCGAAGATCCTGCGACGGGTGCTGCGGCGGCTGCGTTTGGTGGCTACTTGCGGGAGCTCGGCAAGATCGGCGAGACCGCCGCGTTCACGATCATCCAGGGCGTGGATATGGGCTGCCCGAGCAAGATCGAGGTTAGCGTTATCGGCGGCGAACCCGGCGTCCGCGTCACCGGTGCAGCCCATCGCATTGACGGTTGATAACGCCACGCTGCACGTCTAGCGAGCCTTACCAATTGACGTGCTGTGGCCGCCCCTCGTCATAGCCGGAGCTGGACTGTACGCCGACGACCGCAAGATCATGGAATTCCTCGAGGTTCGAGGCGCCGGCGTATGTGCAGCTGCTGCGTACGCCCGCGACGATCGAATCAATCAGGTCCTCCACGCTCGGCCGCTCCGGATCCAAGTACATGCGCCCGGTGGAGATGCCCTCCTCGAACAGCCCGGCACGCGCCCGATCGAATCCCGACGAATCCTTGGTACGCATCTTGACGGCCCGCGCCGACGCCATACCGTACGACTCTTTGTACATCCGGCCCTCCGCGTCGATCATCAGGTTGCCGGTGCTCTCGTACGTTCCGGCAAACCACGAACCGATCATGACGCTGCCAGCTCCAGCTGCGAGGGCAAGCGCGACATCCCGTGGGTGCCGTACCCCGCCGTCCGCCCAGATCGATCGGCCTAGGGCCCGGGCCGCCTCGGCGCATTCCAGAACAGCGCTGAACTGCGGCCGGCCGACGCCGGTCATCATCCGCGTTGTGCACATGGCTCCCGGCCCGACTCCAACCTTCACGACATCCGCACCGGCGGCCACTAGATCGTTGACTCCATCAGTGGAGACCACATTGCCACCGACGAGTGCGACTCGGCGCCCTTGAGTTTCTGCTAGCCGGTCTCGCACCTCGCGTACTGCCTTCAGCGACTCCAGCATTCGATCTTGGTGGCCGTGTGCCGTGTCCACGACCAGCACATCAATTCCGGCATCAAGCAATGCCTCTGCCCGAACCGCGACATCGCCGTTGATGCCGACTGCGGCGCCAATCATGAGCCGACCTTCGGCATCAAGCGCCGGGTGATACAGGGTCGAGCGCAACGCATGCTTTCGTGTCATGACGCCCAGTAGCTTGCCGTTCTCAACTAGGAGCGCCACCTCGAGATGCCGGTGGGTCAGCTCGTCGAAGATCTCAGCCGGAGACGACTCGGGAGTGGTAGTCAGCAGATCACCAGACATCACCGTGTGTACCTGGGCGAATCGGTCAACTCCCGCCGCCTCTGCCTCGCTCACGGTGCCCAGCGGCTGGCCGTTTTCGATGACCACTGCGAGGCCATGCGCCCGCTTCGGGATCAAGGAGAGGGCCTCGCCCACTGTGGTGTGGGGAGCCACTGAGACGGGGGTGTCGTAGACCGGATGCGACCGCTTCACCTTGCCAACCACCTCGGCAACGACGTCAGCGGGGATGTCTTGCGGAAGGATCGCGATCCCGCCCCGACGCGCGACTGTCTCGGCCATCCGCCGGCCGGAAATCGCGGTCATGTTGGCCACCACGATCGGCAATGTGGTGCCGAGCCCATCAGTACTGGTCAGGTCGGCATCCAGCCGGGATCCGACGGCGGAACGTCGGGGGACCATGAAGACATCGGAATAGGTCAGGTCGTACGGCGGCAGCTCTTTGAGAAATCGCACCTGGACATTCTCACTGTCTCCATCAAGGTTTGCCTATCGACCGCCCGCCAATCGGGCTGCTGGCGGAGGAGTAAGTACGCGACAGCAACGGTTTGGAGAATCGGCTTCATCGATGTCCGGAACCGGGCAGAGAACGCCGGGCCGATCCGTCTAGGGACTGCCGCTTCCGCTCGCCTTCGGGACCGGGGTAGCCCTAGTGGCCTGGCTTGCCTCCGGCGTCGGAGCTGCCGTTGTAGCTTCCGGCTCTGAACTTCGAGTTTTCTGGCTCGGCTCGGTCGTCGGCTCCTCGCTCGAAGCGGTGGTCGCCTTCTTGGTCGGTTTCTCCGAGGGTGCCTTCTTCTTGGTGTCCGATCCCTTGTCGGAGCTGCCCTGACTAACCTGCTGGAAGGTGGTTCCGTTGCCACCGGACAGAGCATGTCCCGTAACGAGCTCAACGGCGGTCAGCGAGACTGCTGCGATACCGAACGCAGCCAGAGCTGCGACGACGATCCGCTTCCAATTCAACTTCGGGCCATTCTGACGCGACGATGGCTGGGGTTCGGGTGCTACAAGATGGCTACGCTGCCCGGCAAGATGACCTTCGCTGTCGGACACAATCTCCATGACGGTGGGCTCTTCGACCTCATTCGGCTGCCCGGTCCAGAAAACGGTTTTTACCTTTTCGCGGGTACGCCGGATCGAGGCCGTGTACAGCGACCCAGCGACGGCGGCAATGATGCTGGCCAAGGCTGCGCCGACCACTGTGCCAGCCACGCTGAGCTGGGAACCCAGGGCGGCCGCCGTCATGGCGGCCAGGGCGCCACCAACAACTTGGGTCGCGGAAAGATCGAGGCCTTTCTTAGACTTCTTGTCGCCTGCTTGGTTGCTGGTATCTGACTCTGCGGTGTGGTTGGTCAGCTTCTGGTTAGTACTCATGTCCTCGTTGCATCACTCGGGCGTCATGACCGTTGGGCGGTCTCGTCCAGACGCGTCAACGCGTGCTAGCTCCGGATCATTGTCAGGTTTTGCGAAGAGTGAGCAATCCCACATCCCTCGCGTGGGACGGTAGCTAAGCGCCAGCCGCCGTAGGTCTGCGCAGTTTTCTTACGCTCCGCATGGTTTGCAAAGTCTGCAGACCGCAGCAACCAACGTATACGGGGGTTTCCGACAAGGGAACGGCTGGGTCAGAGAGTGGGACCGCGAGACGCAATCGAACGCCCCACGACTCCTAGGAGAGCCGTGGGGCGCAGTCTGAGTCTCGCTACTTGGCTAGGTGGTGCTCTTCCTCTTCCGCAGGTTCGATCGCGTGATGCTCACCGTCGCCCTCGATCGCCATTGCGTGCATGTGGTGAGCAGCAGCCTCTTCGAGCTCGGCCCGGGTCGGCCTGCGTAACGTGTCGATGAAGTAGAACCGGGTTGCCTTCCGCCGCCGTTGCTCGGACTTGATCTCCTTCTCTGACATTCCATCGACGTCGGTCAACGGCAACAGCGCGGGCATGTCCTCGTGCTGGGTCAGTGCGAATGCCTCGCCACGACTGACCGGACGGTGCCGCTCGGAGTACTTGCCCGAAGGAGCGCGATCGAGAATGCCGGACTCGGCGCCGTGGAGCATCCGGTCACGGTCGGCGCGCTGCAATCCAATGCAGATCCGCTTTGTCACCAAGAATGCGAGCACCGGTGCCACGAAGACAGCGACTCGCAAGAAGTAGGTCACCGCGTTCAGTGATACGTGGAATTGTGTGGCAACCAGGTCGTTACCGCCGCCGATCCACAGCATCGCGTAACCGGTCATGGCCGCGACGCCGAACGCTGTGCGCGTCGGGTTGTTGCGCGGACGGTCAAGGAGATGGTGCTCAGACTTGTCGCCGGTGACCCATGCTTCGAGGAATGGGTAGATCGCCATCAGGCCGAAGAACAACCCCATCAGCCCCAGACCAGGAATCGCCACGTTCCACGACCAGGTCGTCGATCCGATGTGCCATTCCCAGTTCGGCATGATGCGAATACCGCCCTCGACAAAACCCATGTACCAGTCAGGCTGTGAGCCTGCGGTGATCTCGGCTGGGTTGTACGGGCCGAACACCCAGACGGGGTTGATCTGCATCGTCGCGCCCATCAGTGTCAAGACACCGAAGACGATCAAGAAGAACCCGCCGGCCTTGGCCGCATACACAGGAAAGACCGGATAACCCACGACATTGCCCTGGACGCGGCCGGGGCCGGGGTACTGGGTGTGCTTGTGGTAGACGACCAACGCGAGGTGAGCTGCGATCAGCCCAAGGAGCAGCGCAGGTACCAGCAAGATGTGCACCATGTAGAGCCGAGGGATGATCAGCTCGCCGGGGAACTCACCAGCAAAAACGAAGAACTCGGCCCAGGTTCCGATCAGCGGGATCGCCCGGATAAGCCCATCGACGAACCGTAGGCCGGTGCCCGACAGCAGATCGTCCGGCAGTGAGTAACCGGTGAAGCCGTTGATGATGCCGAGGACGAGCATGGCTACGCCGATCAGCCAGTTGATCTCACGCGGCTTGCGGAACGCGCCGGTGAAGAAAATGCGCAAGCTGTGGGTGAGCATTGCGGCGACGAAGACCGCAGCCGCCCAGTGGTGCATCTGCCGCAGCAACAGACCGCCGCGAATGTCGAACGAGAGGTTGAGCGTCGATGCGTATGCGTCCGACATGCGCAGCCCGCGCAGTAGCTCGTAGCTGCCCTGGTATTCGATCTCAGACATCGACGGCTTGAACCAGATGGTCAGGAAGATGCCGCTCAATATCAGAACGATGAAGGAGTAGAGCGCAATCTCACCGAGAAGGAATGACCAGTGGTCTGGGAAGACCTTGCGCAGGAACGGCCGACCGAGTCCGGCAAGCCCGATCCGGTCGTCCAGCCACTTGGTCGGCCCGGCGGCAGCTTTGAAGACCGGCCCAAGCTCCTTGTTTGGGGTCTCAGGTTGGACTGAGCTGTCGTCTGGAACGGTGGTAGCTGGCTGAGCCATCAGTTATCGCCTTCTTTAACCATTACGCGAATCCCGTTCAAAATAGCTCGGCCCAGTCGGCACGAGGAAGTCCCGCTGGGCGACGATGTAACCCTCGGAATCCACGGCGATCGGCAGCTGCGGTAAGGGACGGGCGGCCGGGCCGAAGACCACCTTTCCGGCGTCGCCAAGGTCGAAGGTCGACTGGTGACATGGGCACAGTAGATGGTGGGTCTGTTGCTCCCACAAGCTGATTGGACAGCCGACATGTGTGCAGATCTTGGAGTAGCACAAGATTCCGCCGATCTGCCAGTCTTGGCGCGCCGGCGGAATCGTGATGGTGTTGGGATCCATCCGGACGACGATGGCGGCGGCCTTCGCCTTCTCTATTTGAAACTCAGCGCCCTCGAGATCTTGCAAGTTCGCCGGCTCGGCGTTGATCAGCTGGCCGATCTCGATGTCCTCTGGCTTGATCGGCTCGAAGGTGATGTCGTTGACGACGCGCACCCCAGGTGCCCAGATAGTCCGCTCGATGGTCTCAGCGCGCTTCTTTTTTGTCGGCCAGGGACCAAGATCGGCGAGCCCGACGATCATGGGTAGCAGGATCGTCGCGAGCGCGCCAAGCAGGCTGCGGCCGATCACCTTGCGCCGGGTGAGCTTGGCCTCGTCGACCACCTTGTCCAGCTCGGTGAGCATGTAGTTCTTGTCAGCATCGCTGGAGGCGGCGCTGTGGCGGTAGTCGATCTTCTCCTCATCGTCCATCAGCTTCCGGGCCCAGTGCACAGCACCAACGCCCAGGAAGAGCAACGCAAGCCCGAAGGTCAGGCCGAGGAGGAGATTTCTGGTGTTGGCCCGCAACGGACCGAAGTCGAGATACGAGTCCCCGGGAACAGCGAAGTAAACGACGACGAAGCCGATGCTCAGGATCGGCACCAAGCCAAAGAAGGTGGCCACTTGGCGGGTTGCGCGGTTGGCTGCCTTCTCGTCGACATCGGTGAGGCGCGGCAGGTGCGGTTCCAGGCCGGGGTCCGGAACGGGGTAGCGCTCCTGGTCAACGGTGGCAAGCTCAGAGCCGGGCTGGCCGTGGGCCGTATCTTCACTCACTTGGCTTTCGCCCCCTTGGCCGCAATCCACATCGCAAAGAAGATCAAGCTCCCAAGACCTATTATCCAGGCCCACAGACCCTCGCTCACCGGGCCGAGCCCGCCGAGTGCCAGACCGCCGTCGGTGGGGCGCTCGTGGAGGGACTGGAGATAGCCGATCATTGCCCGCTTGTCCTCCGGCCGCACCACTTCGTCGTCGAAGACCGGCATCTGCTGCGGGCCGGTCAGCATCGCCTCATAGATCCGCTTATTGTCCAGACCGATCAGCGGTGGCGCGTACTTGCCGTTCGGAAGCGCGCCACCGGCGCCTTCGAAGTTGTGGCAGGCCGAGCAGTTGGTGCGGAATAGTTCCCCGCCGCGAGCGAGATCCTCAGCGCTGATGTTCGACGTGTCGTACACGGCCGGTTCGGGGATTGCTGGGCCTGGGCCAAGGGACGCCACGTACGCCGCGAGGGCTGCGATCTCTTCCTCGGAGTAGGTATTCGGCTTGACTGGAGCCTGTTCATCAGGCCGAGACATTGGCATCCGACCAGAGCTCACCTGGAAGTCCACTGCTGCTGCTCCTACACCGGCAAGTGGCGGTCCCTGAATCGTGCCTTCGACCTGACCCTCACCATTCAGCCCGTGGCAGGAGGCGCAGCCTACGGCGAAGAGGGCCTTACCTTCGGCTATCTGCTGGCTGTTTCCGGTTTCGGCAGACACCTGGGCCGGCGGAGCTATCACGCTATAGAGGGCGCCCATCAAAAAGAGCCCGGCCACCAGGAGCAACGCCTTGGCTGCTGGGTGCCGGCGCCGGGAAGACAGGAGTCGCACGCGGGTCCCTCTCGTGTCTTGATGCACTGTTGTGGGCCAAACATATATTCAATTGTCGCTATATGCAGTTGTCGGGGCCCCCGACAGCGGATGCACAGGGCCAGTATTTCCCTTTCTATCGCAGGATGTAGATGACGCCGAACAGCGCAATCCACACCACGTCGACGAAGTGCCAGTAATAGGACACGACGACTGCGCTGACGGCCTGCTCATGTGTGAAGGTACGGGCCAGGAACGTCCGTCCCATCACCAGTAGGAAGGCGATCAGGCCGCCGGTCACGTGCAGTCCGTGGAAGCCGGTGGCCAGGAAGAACACCGACCCGAAGACATTGGACGAGATCGTCAGATTCTCGTGGAACAACGCGGCGTACTCATAGCTCTGACCGCCGATGAAGAACGCTCCCATCAGAAAGGTCAGCGTGTACCACTCCCGCAGCCCCCATCGCGGCAGGTTGAACAGTGACCCCGTCCGGCTGACTTGTGCTCGCTCTGCGGCGAATACACCCATCTGGCAGGTGAATGAGCTCGCGACCAGCACGCTGGTGTTGATAATCGCGAACGGGATGTTGATCAAGTCGCCCTGAGACTGCCACAGCGGCACGGTGCCGGTTGCCGCGGCTTGTGAGTTGGTCACGTTCCGGATGGTGAAGTACGCCGCGAATAGCGCCGCGAAGAACATCAGCTCCGAAGCCAGCCAGATGATCGTGCCGACAGCGACCGGTTCCGGCCGATTCTCACGCCCACGCAGGCGCGATTGCGGAATGGGATGTAGTGCCCCCTCCGGCATGGTCATAGAACCAGAGACTGCGTGTGTGTGCATGGCCACGAGGTCATTATTGCCGGAACCCGTGCAGAGGTCACCCCAAGGCACGAGTTTGTTATCCGAGTCGCAGAGGGGCACCTTCATTGGCGCTCAATGCCCTCCTGACAGGCTCAGGGCGAACTCCTGCAAGCCAGGACGCACTCCGGTACGGGTACGCCAGGCCGCGACGATGGCACATCGACCATCCGAACCGACATTAGGCGAACCGACATTAGGCTGGGCCTTGTGTTCACCAGGTTCGCCATGGTGCTCGTACCGCTGCACGCCACACCCGCCGATCAGCCGCCACCGCTGACGCCGACGCGGCTCCTCACCGCGTGGACCTGGGAATGGTCGATGGCGCTCGGCATAGCCGTCGCTGCCGGGCTCTACATTGTCGGGCTCGTAGTGCTGCATCGCCGCGGCGATCGCTGGCCGGTGCAGCGCAGCCTGTCTTTCCTGCTTGGCGGACTCGGCGCGATCGGCGTTGCCACCATGTCGGCGCTGGGCACGTACGACACGGTGCTGCTGAGCATTCACATGGTGCAACACATGATCTTGATGATGGTGGCCCCCATGTTTCTCGCGCTTGGGGCACCAGTCACGCTGGCGTTGCGGACTCTGCCGTTTCGACCGCGGGCAATGCTGCTCGCTGTGCTGCACTCACGAGTGGCTCGGGTGTTGACTTTCGCGCCACTCGCGCTGGCGCTGTTCATCGCAACCCCGTTTGCCCTCTACTACTCGCCCTTCTACGAGCTCTCCTTACGCTCGGGCTTTTGGCATGCGTTTTTGCATCTGCACTTTCTCATCATTGGCGCGCTCTTAATGTGGCCGCTGATGGGAATCGACCCGGTCCCGGGACGGATCAGCTATCCGCTGCGGCTGCTCATGTTGTTCCTGATGCTGCCGTTCCATGCGTTCCTCGGCATTTCGATCATGAGCTCAACGCAACTGATCGCCGAGAGCTGGTATTTGGCGTTCAACCGAACTTGGCCACCGAGTCCGCTGGACGATCAATACCTGGCAGGCGGAATTATGTGGGCGTCGGGAGATCTCATTGCGCTGGTCATGCTGATCGCGCTCTTCGTCCAGTGGTACGCACACAGCCAGCGCGAGGCACGGCGTGAGGACCGTCGACTGGACCGGCTGGAACGACTGCAGCGAGCCGCAATCGCGCCGGTCGGTCCGCGCGATCAGTCACAGCCGGCACGCTACGATCAGCCGCGGGCCGCGCAGACGGAAGCCGAAATGCGAACCGCGGGTACCGGAGGACAACCTGGAGATGATCAATGAGTGGCGCTGAAGAGCGACCTGACGAACAGGGTCTGACCATCTTGTTGTATGCGTCGGATCGTAAGACCCGAGAGGACGTCCGCTTGGCGCTGGGACGCAAGGTCGCAGCCGACTTGCCCTCGATACGGGTACTCGAAGTGGCGACCCAGCCCGCTCTCGTCAGCGCGATGGATGCCGGTGGTGTTGACTTGGCGATCTTGGACGGTGAGGCTGCCCCGGGCGGGATGGGACTGTGTCGCCAGCTCAAGGACGAGATCTTGCGGTGTCCGCCGGTCATGCTGCTGATCGGACGCCCGGACGATGCGTGGTTGGCGACCTGGTCGCGAGCCGATGGTGCCGTATCGCATCCGGTTGATCCAATCCGACTGCCTGCTGCGGTCGCAAAACTGTTGCGGCCCCAGATGTCTACAGAGACCGCAGTGGCACGGACCACCTCTGTGGCCTGAGCGAGGTGTCGTCACGATGAACTGGCCGGAGCTTCTCAGCAGCCTGGTCCGCGGAGAGGACCAGGCTGCCTCGGCCACCTCCTGGGCCATGGGACAGATCCTGAGCGGCGACGCCACGTCGGCGCAGATGGCGGCGTTCGTCATGGGACTGCGAAGCAAGGGCGAGACAGTGGAGGAGCTGACTGGACTCGCCGATGTGATGATCGAGTTCGCGACTCCGATCGAGATCGGCGGCCCCGCGGTCGATGTTGTCGGTAGCGGTGGTGACCGCTCGAACACCGTCAATATCTCCACTATGGCGGCGATCGTTGCGGCGGCCGCTGGTGCCAGAGTCGTCAAGCACGGCAACCGGGCAGCGTCCTCGGCATGTGGTGCCGCGGATGTCCTCGAGGCGCTCGGGGTGGTGCTTGATCTCACCCCTGCGGCGCAGCAGCACGTGGTAGATCAGGTCGGCATCGGTTTTCTCTTCGCCGCGCACTACCATCCGGCGCTGCGGCATGCGGGACCCATGCGGCGTGAGCTCGGCATACCGACGACCTTTAATTTCCTCGGCCCGCTGGCCAATCCGGCGCAGCCGATTTCCCAGGCTGTAGGCGTCGCTGATCCTCGAATGGCTGAGCTGATGGCAGGGGTTTTTGCGGCTCGCGGCAACTATGGACTGGTGGTTCATGGCGGGGATGGGCTGGACGAGCTGACGACGACCACGTCTTCGACAGTGTGGCTGTACGCCGATGGAGACGTCGAGCGGATGGAGCTGGACCCGTTGCAACTAGGTGTGTCGAGGGCAAGCCTGTCCGATCTGGTGGGCGGAGACCCTGCTACTAACGCGCAGGTGGTACGCGATGTGGTCGCCGGTAAGCCGGGTCCGATCCGCGATGTTGTCGCACTCAACGCCGCCGCCGCACTGGTTGCGTACGGCAAGCCGGCGGCCGGGCGGCTCGAGGAAGACTTCGCTCAAGAGCTGGGCCGGGCGCGGGAGACAATCGAATCTGGGGCGGCGCAAACCAAGCTTCAGGAGTGGGTTGAGGCTACCCAATCTGTGCCTGAGTCTGGCTAATTAGTTCGGATCTCGGCGGTTGTTAGGCGATCGTCAGCGCACCTCCCGCGAGCCTGGATCCGCGATTACAGTAGGCGCTCCGCAACGTTGTTTTTTCTGGGCTGGCGGCATCATCCAGCGGGCGCGACAGGGGGTCTATGAAAGGTCGACGCTGGGCGGTGTGGGTTAGCGCCGTACTTGTGCCGCTCGTTCTTGCAGCCTGTACGACGGGACGGTCACCGGTCGCGAGCACAGCTCCAGTCGAGCCCGCGACGATCACCAATGAGGTTACGGCGAGCGGCTCGGTGTCGGCCGCGACAAGCCAAAACCTTGGATTTGCCAAAGGCGGTCGACTGACCTCGTTGCGAGTCGAGGTGGGTGAGCAGGTGAGCGCTGGCCAAGTGCTGGCCACTGTCGACACTTATGCACTTCGGCAGGTGCTCAAGCAACAGGAGGCGAATCTCGCCGCGCAGCAGGCGGCACTGGACCGCATCATTGCAAACCCGGCCGTGTCTGGCGCCAGGGCAACTCTGAGCCAATCGAGAGTCATTCTGACCGCGACGCAACGCCAAGTCCGCGCCGTCGGTGTCGCCGACGACTCTGCAATTACCCGAGGCCGCGCTCAGCTGCGTGCTGCGCGCAGGGCGAAGCAGAAAGCGAACGATGCGGTCGAGGCGGCACGGGATGCCTGCAAGGTGTCAGACCCTCCTCCTGCGACTTCTGCGCTGTCAATAGCTCGTACGCAGCGCGCGGCTCCTATGCCGTCCACGGGCTCTGCGTCCCCCACGAGTTCCGCGTCCCCCACGAGTTCCGCGTCCCCCACGAGCTCCGCGCCCCCCACGAGCTCCGCGTCAGCCGCGGCCTGCGCTTCGCAGGTTGCGATGGCACGTTCGGCGCAGGCCTCCGCCGAGCAGGGGGTTGAGGCAGCCAAGACGACTCTCGCAGCGGCGGAGCAAAAGAAGAAGGTGGATGCCGCCGCGGGCCAGGTATCTGTGGAGACCTCGCGACAGAGCGTGGTGGCTTCACAAAACGCGCTCAATGCGGCGTCCGCCGATCGGCCACACGCCATTGACCAGCAGCGGGCGCTCGTTACTGGCGCAGCAGCCTTGGTCCGGTCAGCCCGGAGGGACGTCGTCGACGGCACGCTCACCGCCCCGGCTGACG
>DATLQC010000074.1:0-40582 GCA_035535395.1 Propionibacteriaceae bacterium
CAACCAGGCTGAAAAATCTGCAGGACATCGAACACGTACGCGAACCCCCACGCGACCAGAGTGAACGTGGCGCCGACGGCGTAGAGCTCATCGGTGGTTACGGTACGGTCCGCGAGCATATAGACCATCAGGCTGCCCGCCGCCCAGAAGTAGAAGATCGCGTGCAGTACTCCGGAAGCCACATCCATGGCGGGGATGGGGTTGATCTCATCGGCGATCGACAGCCCTGATGCTAAGACAGCCAGCGTTACGGCGATCCACGTTGGCCCCGGCGACTCCCGGGTCGCCCAGATCGCCAGCGCGAGTACGAGTGCGCCAAATACCTCAAAGAGGAGGGCTCCTACTCCGCCCGTCTCCATGAACGGGTAGACGAGTACCCCGAGCAACTGCACGACGAGCAAGATCGCAGAAGGGTGGCTGGCGATCTTCCCCGCCACACCCCCGGTGGAGACGACCCTCACGGACACACCTCACCGGCGGGGCTGGAGCCCATTTTCATGGGCGCACCATACCCAGTGGAATGACTTGTCAGCATTTCAGAGGGCTATATAACCCGCTGAGACGCTGACAACTCTGTGAGGGAAAACGCACCCACCAGACTGGGCAGAGGGCCGGCCAGTCCTATTCGCTGACAACTCGACCGCGTGACGATACAGTGCAAAGGTTCGCGGAGGACCTGGAAGTTCGGTGAGAATCCGGCACGGTCGCGCCACTGTGTGAGCCTTGCTCGAGTCAGACCCACCCTCCGACGAGCTCCGTCAATGCGGGTCGCTGGAACCCGAAGGAGGAATTAATGGCTGAAGAATTGATGTCGGGGGCCACCCACACCGAGCCCGTTGCAGTCGCAGCTCCGCCTTTCTCTTTCATCCAGGTGCTTCCTTGGTTGATCTTTGCAGCCATGTTGTTCCTGGTCGCCTGGTACTTCGTCTCTGCTGAGCAGGGTGCAACCTCGATTTTCTCGGGGGCGGCGGTGCACGAGTGGCTCCATGATGGGCGCCACCTGCTCGGCTTCCCCTGCCACTGAGCCTGGCCATGACCTCAGCACGTGATTTCCTGGTCAGAGGTCTGCTCGCAGGCCTGCTCGCTGGGCTCGTAGCCTTCGGTGTCGCGTACGTGGCCGGGGAGCCATCGGTCAATTCCGCCATCGCGATCGAAGAATCCACTCATGGTGGTGGTGACGAGATAGTGCCGCGCTCACTCCAGTCCACAGCCGGCTTGCTAACGGCGACCGCAGTGGCCGGCGTCACGCTCGGCGGTCTGGTTGGAGTACTCAGCGCGCTGGCGCTCGGTCGTTTTGGCCGCCTCGGCGTACGCGGTGTCAGCCTGTCGCTCGCATCAATCGGTTTCGCCAGCATCAGCCTGCTGCCGTTCGTGGCCTACCCGCCAAACCCGCCGGCGGTCGGCCATCCCGAGACCATTGGCACGCGCACCGAGCTCTACGTCATCATGATCGCCATCTCGGTCATCGCCGCCGTCACAGCGGTGCTAGTCGGACGAAAGCTGGCGACTCGATGGGGCGCCTGGTACGCCAGCCTGAGCGCCATCGTCGGCTACCTGCTGGTAACTCTAACGGCCATCGCGTTGCTGCCGAGCTACTCAGAGGTTCCCGCTGATTTCCCTGCGACGGTCCTGTATGAGTTCCGGGTGGCAAGTCTGGTGACCCAGTTCGCACTGTGGGCCACGCTCGGCGTCAGCCTCGGCGAGCTGCTGCACCGCCTGCAACGTCGCACCAATCCTCGAGTAACCGAGCCTGAGCACGCCGACCAGCTGCTTTGACGTGATCACTCCACCCTCGTCCGGCGCTTACGCCGAGGCCCGCCGCCGACTGGACGCCTTGGCGAAGCCCACAGGTGCGCTCGGCCGACTGGAAGATCTTGCTGCGTGGGTGGCGGCATGCCAGGGGACCTGTCCACCGCATCCTTTGGATCGAGTACGCGCGGTAATCCTGGCCGGTGATCATGGTGTCTCCCATGACGGTGTTTCGGCCTATCCGCGAGAGGTCACACCGGTCATGGTCCGCGCCTTTGTCGACGGCGTGGCAGGCGCAAACTGCCTCGCGCGGCAGCACGGCGTAGCGCTGCGGGTACTCGATCTTGGTGTGGATGACGATCTTGACGACCTACCGGCCGAGGTGTCGGTGTATCACCTGGGCCCTTCGGAGCCTATCGACCGCGCCGACGCGTTGACCGCCGCCGACTGTCGGCAGGCACTGCGGGCCGGCGAGATGATCGCCAAAGACGAGATTGCCGCAGGCGCCGACCTGTTGATCATCGGTGATATGGGGATTGGAAACACCACACCAGCGGCAGCTCTGGTGGCAGCGACCTTCGGACTGCGTGCTGAGGAGGTTGTGGGGCGCGGCAGCGGCGTTGACGATGATCGGCTCCAGCACAAGACTCAGGTGATCGGGAAGGCGCTGAATCGGATCGGTGGACGCGCCGAGGATCCGCTCGATCGGCTTGCAGCGCTGGGATCGGCCGATATTGCCGCAGGAGTGGGCTTTCTCCGTACGGCTGCCAAGAGTGGTGTACCAGTGTTGCTCGACGGAGTTGTCTCGGTCGCCGAAGCTTGCGTCGCTGAGGATCTCGAACCAGGCGTAGTCGCCTGGTGCGCCGCCGGCCACCGCTCAACTGAACCAGCTCAGCAGCTGGCTCTTGACAAGTTGGGGCTGCAGCCAGTTCTTGATCTTGGTCTACGACTTGGGGAAGGCACTGGCGCGCTGACAGCGCTCCCGGTATTGCGCTCGGCCGTCCTCGTGCTGCGAGAGCTGGCAGTGCTTGCTGATCTCGGTCCCGCCGCGGGAGCGGCTTCAGATCAAAAACGTAGCTGAGGCGATCATGCTCGACGCGCTACGGCTGTCGGTCGGGACGCTGACCATCGTGCCGTCCGGCAGCATTGCAGAGATCGATCGCCGCACCGCGGCCCGCGCCATGATCATCGCCCCGCTCGCCGTACTGCCGTTGGCTGCTGCGGTCGCCCTGGTGGGTTGGCTCGCCCGAATCGCCGGGCTGCCTTCGCTGGCGGTCGGCCTGCTGGTCGTCGGCGGCCTGGCGCTGGGTAGTCGTGCGCTGCATCTGGACGGACTGGCCGACACGATCGACGGGTTGGGTTCGGGATGGACTGCGGAGCGTTCACTAATGGTGATGCGGCGCGGCGATGTCGGCCCGATGGGTGTTGTGGCGTTGATCATCGTGCTCGGCCTGCAGGCAGCGGCGGTCGGTGAACTGGTTCATGGCGTGGCCGGCGCAGTGCTGGTGGGCGTGACGGTCTGCTGTTCGCGTGCGGCACTGTGTCTGATCTGCCTGCGCGGCGTACCGGCTGCCAGAGGAGATGGCCTGGGCGTCGCCGTTGCCGGCTCGGTGCCACGGTGGGCGGCCGTCGGCTGCTGGCTCGCGGTATTGCTGATCATGACCGCTGCCGCTGCATGGTCTAGGCATAGTCCGATAAGTGGCGTGCTGGCGACAGCAGCCGCTGCTTCAGCCGTCGGAGTGATCGTTTATCGATGCGTACGCCGACTGGGCGGGGTTACCGGTGACGTCATGGGTGCCGGTATCGAAATCGCCTTCACCACGATGATCGTCGCGATGATCGTATGAGGTCACAACCGCAAGGCCCGTCCGGCAATAATCAAGATCACCTCATCGCTCGCCGCCGCCATCTCCTGGTTGACCTGTCCCAGCAGCTCGGTAAACACCCGGCCGGACTGGTACGGCGACACCAGTCCCCAACCGACCTCATTCGTCACCGCGAGCGCCAGCCCACGACGCTCGCGCCAGGCCGTCACCAGATCGCCCAGCTGATTGTGGAAATCGCTTTGCCAGCTCGCGAACGGCTGCTCCCAGGTGCCGAGCCGGTCGATCACCGCAGTCAGCCACGTGCCCAGGCAATCGATCAAGATCGCCCCCGATGCGCTGCGCAGCGCACCGGCTATGTCGGTAGTCTCCAGCGTTGTCCAATGCGCCGGCCGTCGTGCCTGATGATCGGCGATGCGTGCCGCCCATTCGGCATCGGCTGCTGCGTCGGGCTGCGCTCCGGCCGCGACGTAAGTCACCTCGGGAACGTCAGCGAGCTGCGTTTCGGCGTAACGGGACTTGCCGGAGCGTATCCCTCCGGTGATCAGAATCCGTCGGTCAGGGCTGGAGCGGTCGGGATCGATGAGTGGGGCCATCGCCGATGACTCTATCGAGGCTGCGATCGGCGGTTGGGCCGTCAGCGGCCGGACTGGCTCTGGGATATCTGGCCGACCGTCTCGTCGGAGATCCACGCCGCGGCCATCCGGTTGCCGCTTTCGGGGTGGCCGCGACCTGGCTGGAGGCCCACTGCTACGTCGATCGGCATACGGCCGGGCTGGTGCACACAAGTGCCTTGGTGGGAGCGGCTGCGGCGCTCGGTGCGGCGCTTGAGCGACTCATCGCCAATCGACCCGTAGCCACGATGATGACAACCGCAATAGCGACCTGGACTGTCCTCGGCGGCCGGTCGCTGAGTCGTGAGGCGGCTACGATCGCCGCCCAGCTAGCTAATGGGCAGCTGCCTGCTGCCAGAGAGCAAGTCCGCCACCTGGTGGGCCGTGAGACGGCTGAGCTCGCAACAGACGAGGTGGCGCGAGCCACGGTGGAATCCCTTGCGGAGAACGCCTCGGACGCGGTTGTCGCACCCCTGCTGTGGGGTGCGCTTGCTGGGCTGCCCGGGCTGCTTGGATATCGGGCCGTCAATACCTTGGACGCCATGATCGGCCACCGCTCGGCCCGCTACCTCCGGTTCGGTTGGGCGGCCGCCCGGTTAGACGACGTCGTCAACTGGGTGCCGGCCCGCCTTGCCGCTTTGGCAGCCCTAGCCTGGGCACCGCTGGTGGGTGGCAGTGCGAAACACGCAATCCACGTCGTACGCCGCGACGCCGGTCAGCATCCAAGCCCTAATGCCGGCGTCATCGAGGCCGCGTTCGCTGGCGCGCTCGACGTCCGCCTCGGCGGGTCCAACATCTACCACGGAACGATTGAAGATCGCGGGATTCTCGGCGACGGTCGGGCGGCGCAGGTCGCTGACATCGCCCGCGCCAGCCGCCTCGCGAGCGCTGTTTCGTTGAGTGCGTTGATCATGGCGATTGTGCTTCGCGGCTGGCGATCATGACGATCGTGATCTTGGGTGGCACCGCGGAGGCGCACCAGCTCGCAGCGGCCTTAGTCGCTGACGGCGTCGACGTGGTCTCCTCGCTTGCCGGACGGGTACGTAGTCCACGGCTACCGCCGGGACGTGTCCGGATAGGCGGCTTTGGCGGCGTTGACGGCCTTGCAGAGTACTTGCTGCAGCAGCGCGCCGCGGCGCTTGTGGACGCGACCCACCCCTTCGCGGCGATGATCAGTGGAAACGCATTGCAAGCGGCGAACCGTACCGGCACACCGCTCGTACGGCTGGAACGTCCTGGTTGGGGCGAGCATCCGCGGGCCAGGTCATGGAGCTGGGTGCCAGACGCCGCGGCCGCCCGGGTTGCCGCCGACTCGGCTGGTCGGCCGTTCTTGACGACCGGTCGGCAATCGCTGGCGGAGTTCGACTCATGGGCTGATCGAGATGTCCTGGTTCGGCTCGTCGATCCGCCATCGCAGCCGCTGCCGCAGCGCTGGACTCTGATCCGGTCACGAGGGCCGTACAGCTACGCCGGCGAGCGCCAAATCCTCAGCGAGCATGCCATCGATGCTCTGCTCACCAAGGATTCGGGCGGCGCCCATACGGTGGCGAAGCTGGATGCTGCGAGCGATATCGGCATCCCGGTGGTGATCATCGCTCGTCCCGAACATCCGCGCCTACCCCTGCTGAAAACGGTTGCCGAAGCCGTGGCTTGGTGTCGCGCAGGCAATAACGTTTGCGACGCTGCCGCGTCGCGCGGATCGCGCTCGTGACCCGCTGACGTCGTCCTCGCTCGGAGACTGAAGAGCCTGTCTCCTCGTTCGTAGACTGACGAGCAGTGTCTCCTCGCTCGTCCTCCGATCAGCGGGGCGCGATCCGAGAACTTGCGGTTCGTGGGACCATCAACTCTATGAGATGGGTTGTGAGACTGGTGGTTAATGCCGCGGCACTTGCAGTTGCGACGTGGATACTGAGTGGCATCAGCCTCACTAGCTCGAGCATGACGCGCAAGATCATCACTTTGTTGGTCGTGGCATTGATCTTCGGCATTTTGAACGCGATCATCAAGCCGATCTTCGCACTCTTCACCGCGCCGATCATCTTGCTGACTTTGGGTCTGTTTCTCGTCGTGATCAATGCCTGCATGTTGCTACTCACGTCTTGGCTTGCCGGCTTGTTCGATCTGGGCTGGAAGGTCGACGGATTCTGGACTGCGGTGCTTGGCGCGATCATCATCTCGATCGTGAGTTTTATCTTGAACGTCTTCCTGCCCGACCCAGACAACCAGAGACGTGGCTGAGCGATCATCTAGTCGTCCCGTGCGCGTCGTTTTCGTCTGCCTAGGCAACATCTGTCGTTCGCCTATGGCTGAGCGGGTCGCGGAACGGGCTGCCGCCGATGCGGGCATGACCGACGTCGACTTCTCCAGCGCCGGCACGATCTCTGAGGAGTACGACGACCCGATGGACCGCCGGGCGGCGGCGGTACTGGAGAAGCATGGCTACCGGCATGCGGACCATCGGGCCCGCAGGATCGCTGAAGCACAACTCGAGACGGCCGACCTGGTGGTCGCGATGGAGGACAGTCATGTCTCCAGCGTGTTGGCGCTAGCCACGGATCCGGGCAAGGTGAGTCTGCTCACCGACTTCGACCCTGCTGCCGAGCCCGGCTCGGGCGTACCCGACCCGTGGTTTGGCTCCGACACGGGCTTCGACGACACCCTTACCGCAATTGAAGCCGCCATGCCCGGCCTACTTGAACGCATCCGCCAGATTCAGAACACATCTTGATCGCAGCCAGCGGGCTTCGACAAGCTAAGCCCGAATTGAATCCAGCTCTCATAAACCCCTCATAATTGCGACGCTGATCATAATGCGGCGCTAAGTGGGTATTTGACTCCCAGAGACTCCCGTCGGCCTCTCACTGCCTTTTCATCCGCTGCGTGAAATTGTCGCCGATAAGGGACTCGGGGAGGAACTCATGAATAGGAAACGCCTACACACCTGGTCGCTGGTTACTGCTGCCACGCTCATTTGCGCAGGCTGCGCAAGCGATGCGAACGCTCCGGCCGCCACCAATCCGCCAAACTCACCGGCGCTGGACAGCCCACCCGCCAGTCCGTTGGCGGCGCCCAAGCTGCCGACCGGCGCGGATCCGGTCAGCCTCGATCCGGCCAATTTCAGCGCCGACATCACCAATCCGTACTGGCCGATGAAGCCCGGTACGCGATGGATCTACCGCGGCGTGGAGGAGGGCAAATCTCCAGAGGACATCGTCGTCGTTGTCACAACGGCCACCAAGAAATTGGCCAATGGAATCACTACTCGGCAGGTTCGCGACACGGCCCGCAGCGAAGGCCAGATCATTGAGGACACAGTCGACTGGTACGCGCAAGACTCGGACGGCAATGTCTGGTACATGGGCGAGCAAACCGCCGAGTTCGAGAACGGCAAGATCGTCAGCCGAGAAGGTTCTTGGGAGGCCGGCAAGGATGGCGCAATGCCGGGCATCATCATTCCGGCTAAGCCGGAGGTAGGTCAGAAGTACCGCCAGGAGTACAAGAAGGGTGAGGCCGAAGACAATGGTCAGGTGCTCGCCATGAACAATCTGGTCGGGGTGAAGGCGGGCCAATACAAAGACTCGCTGGTGACGATGGACACCAGCGCCATCGAGCCAGACGTCGTGGAGTTCAAGTTCTACGCACCAAAGGTCGGGCCGTTGCTTTCCGTTGACATCTCCGGCGGCGGCGCCCGCGAGGAGCTAGTGAAGGTCGAGAAGGCCGCCCCAAGCGCCGGCACCGGTCCTATCGGCAGACCCAATCCCTGAGCACCCATAACTCTGGCTCGCCGTCGATGATCGTGAAATCCTTGTGTTGTGCGAGTCCTGATCGTCGAGGACGAGCCTAAGCTCGGGAACCTGCTGCGGAAGGGACTGACCGCACAGGGGCTGGCGGCCGACCTCGCGACCGATGCCGATGAGGCCATGTACATGGCGATGGCGACCGCGTACGACGCGATCACCTTGGACGTGATGCTTCCCGACGGCGACGGATTCACGCTGTGCCGCGATTTTCGCCGGCACGGGGTGGCAGCGCCGGTGCTGATGATCACCGCGCTGGACACAATCCAGGATCGGGTTACCGGACTCGACAGCGGTGCCGATGATTACCTAGCCAAGCCCTTTTCCTTTGAGGAGCTGCTGGCAAGGCTGCGGGCCCTTGCGCGGCGCCCCCGTGACGTGCGGATGCCGGTGCTGACGGTCGGAAAGCTTCAGCTTGACCCGGCGGCGCGTACGGTGCACTACGGTGACATCCCGATCGAGCTGACCCGTAAGGAGTTTGCGCTACTTGAGGCGCTCATGCGACGCCCGGGCGAGGCGGTATCCCGCTTCGACCTGCTGGAATGCGCCTGGGATGACAGCTACGACAATCGGTCCAACATCGTCGATGTGTACATCGGATATCTCCGGCAGAAGGTCGATCGTCCCTTCGGTACAGAGAGCATCGAGACTGTGCGCGGCTTTGGTTATCGGCTCCGAACGGACGAGAACGCATGAACCGGCTGCCCATTCGCTGGCGGCTTGCGCTCGCTTTCGCGCTCGCTCTGACCGTAGTGCTTACCGCGGTCGGTGCTTTCCTGCATTTTCAGCTGAGCAGTGACGTAGATCGTGACATCGAGCGCGATCTCCGTACCCGCGCTGCCCAGCTCAGCGGATTGCTGATGCGGGAGCCGATATCGGACTTGCCCACGGCGGCTGCTGAACAGCTTGAGCCGGATGAAACCATCGCGCAGATCCTCACGCCAAGCGGCGGGGTGGTGGCTGCCACGGCGTACGCCGACGTCCGGCTGCTGACTCATGAGCAGCTGCGAGATGCCGCGGTTGGCGATCTGTTCGTTGACCGGCCGGGCGATGAGCAATTGGACGAGTCGCTCCGGATCTTCGCTATGCCGGTGCACGCCCGCAACGAGAACTTCATCGTGGTGGTCACCGACTCCCTGGACGAGCGGGCTCAGACGCTGGCGTCAACGCTCGGTGTCGAAATAGTGGGTCTGACTGCCGCTCTGGTGGCCTCCTGCGGTGTCGGCTACTGGGTGTCCGGCCTGGCGCTGCGTCCCGTCGAGGAGTTGCGGCAGCGGGCGGCCGTGATCAGCGGCGATGATCTCGCCGATGCTGAACGAGCACCGCTACCCGTCTCGCCGGTCGCTGATGAGATCGGGCGGCTAGGTCGCACCTTGAACGACATGCTTGACCGCATTGGGCGAGCTCAGGCCGCCCAGCACGACGTGCTCGAGCAACAGCGACGGTTCCTGGCGGATGCGAGTCATCAGCTGCGTACGCCGCTGGCCATTATCAAGGCCGAAGTTGAGCTAGCTCAGTCCGGAACCACCAAGGGTGATGATCTTCAGGCGGCGATGACCTCGGTTGGCGAGGAGACTGATCGACTCAGCAGACTGACTGAGCAGCTGCTGCTGCTGGCGGCGGCGGATGAACAACGCCTCAGCTTGAGCCGCGAGTCGGTCAAGCTGCGTGATCTGCTCGAGGAAGTGGCCGAACGCGGCCGCGGCCGTGCCCAGCTCCAAGGCCGGATGATCACTGTCATATCCGATGAGAGCACCATCTCTGCGGACCCGCAGCGACTGGAGTACGCCTTGGGCAATCTTGTCGACAACGCGCTTACCCACGGTGCCGGAGACATGGAGCTCGTCGGTAAACGCGTCGGTGATCTTGTAGAGCTGCAGGTCCGTGATCACGGATATGGCTTCTCGGATGACTATCTGGCCCATCCGTTCGTGCGCTTCGCGCCAACAGCGAGCAGCGGACGCGGCACCGGCTTGGGTCTAGCCATTGTGCAGGCGATCACGGATGCACACGGCGGAGTCGTCAATCTGACTAACGACGCTGGGGCTTCGGTAACCCTGGTATTGCCGGTTGACCCAACCCGACCGGTTGCCGGACCTGGTAGCTACCCGAGCGCGCCAGCAGCGGCCATTGATCAAGAACGGCAGTGGTCTTCGCGTTGAAGCCGCGACCCCCCGGATATCTGATCAAGATTGACACCGAACCACTACCGAGGTAGTCCAGCGCGAAACGCTGAAATTGCTGATTGTGGTTCCGGGACACTTCGAGTCCTGCAGCGGCGGCCATGTCGTGGGAGTTGCCACCAAGATCGGCAATGAACCGGCAACCCCGACTCAGATTGCGGCTCAAGGTATCGGTCGCTACCAACGTGGTTGCGTCGTCTGTGGTAACACAGCCGGGTGCTGTCGCCGTAAAGGTCTGGAAACGGCTAGGAAACCGGCGGCCGAAGGTGATATCGGACCAGCCGCTGGCGTACACCAGCAGCGCGCCGGCGAGAACGAGGCTGACAACGATCTGCGCAGGTCTAGCTCGGACTAAGGCGATCAAGCGACCGATCGCGGCGCCAGTTGTCAATGTCACAGGGGCTGCAGTGAAGCCGGCGAAGTGCGGGAACCAGGTCGGGGTGATGAGTAGAAATGCACCCTGCCCAAGCATCAACAGCACGGGCAGCCGGGCCTCTTGGTAGCTCCAGGCAAGGGCGGCGCAGCAGAGCAGCGCAACTACCGCAGCGACCGTGATGGCGGCCGGGTACGAACGGCCCACAATGCCGAGCCCAGCTATCGCATCGAGCCGGTCGAGGAAGGTTCTTCCGCCGCCACCGCGCCGGAAGAGTTGGTCTCGTACGATTTGGTTCCACATAGCCGTCGGGGCGACGGCGAAGAAGGGCAAACAGATTACGGCGGCCGAGGCCGCACTGCCGATCAGCACTTGCAATGCTGCGCTGAAGCGGCGTATCAGTAGCAGCCAGACCAGCACGATCATGAGTGTCACGAAGCCCCAGATCTTGATCGTGATCGTGAGTCCAACCAGCGCACCGGCCACGAAGATCTTCCAACGAGAGATCGAGCCGGAGTTGATCAGCGGCTGCAGCAAGAGAATGGTAATCAGCAGTGCAGTTGTTGCCGGGCACTCCAGCAGCGTCGATTTATCGGAGTAGACCGCGGGATAGAACACCGCATAACTAAGGCCACCGAACAAGGCCGCGGCCGCTCCGATGGGCTTGAGGATTTTCCAGATCAGCGCGGCGTTGATCGCCCCGAGCAACATGCACGCCACACGTGCCGCCGCGAATCCGGACGAGTCGCTGGTGAACTGGGCTGCGAGGGCGAATGGTGTCAGCAGGAGCGGCATGCCCGGCGGATGGAGGAGCAGGAAATCTTGGTAGGGGAGCAGCCCGTGCGCGATTGCGGTGCCTGCGGCGTAGTACACGCCGTCGTCGTAATTGCCGATACCGAAGAGTCCGCCACCGCGCAGCATGGGAACGAGCCTGATGACGAACGCGATCGCAGCAATGGCGATCGCCCAAGGCCAGTGCAGGCTCAACGTTCGATCTTGGGTGTGGGCCGGGGGATTGCCCATAGCATCCAGCATCCCGGATAACTGCTGTGATGAAACTGAGCAGTCCGTACCGCGAGCCAATCTTTGTGAATGCGTTATTCGTTCTGAATCCCCGCAGCGCATATTTCCGGGATCCGCGTTCGCTTGCGGTGCTTGCGGATCAGACCACGTTTCGCGTCTGGAGACGACTAACGAGTGTCTGAATGGAGTATTCGACACCTGTTTGCCGTCTTGAGAAGGGAAACGCGGAAGCTGGGGCCCGCCTTTGGGATGAAACGTGATTCTTCGTCGGGTGACCGTGCACAGACCGGCCGTGCAACGGAGTAGCACACTTGGTGCATGATCACTCCTGGGCAGCGCGAGGTGGTGATCATCGGCGCTAGCCTTGCGGGCCTGTTCGCCGCCGCGGCGACCGCCGCTGCTGGTGCCCACACCATGATCATCGAGCGCGATGTGCTGGAGGATAAACCGGTTCCGCGGAAGGGCGTGCCGCAAGGCCGCCAGCCGCATGTCTTGCTGCATCGCGGGCTGCTGGCTGCTCAAGAACTGTTGCCCGGCATCCGCGAGGATCTGCTGAGCCATGGTGCGGTGCCATTCGACACCGGCACTATTGCCTGGCTCGGGGAGTACGGCTGGCTCCCTACCTGGATTCCGGCGTACGAGATCGTTTCGACGACCCGTCCGCTCCTGGAGCATCTGATACGTAAGCGGGTGCGTGACCTCGATGGGGTGACGGTCCAGGAAGGCGTACGCGTCACCCAGCTGCGACGCGACGCCCACCATTGGCACATTGTCTGTGAGGACGGCACCACTGTGCAGGCGGATCTGGTGATTGACGCCTCGGGTCGCGGCTCTCGGCTGCCGCATTGGTTGGCTGAGCTCGGGGTCCCGCCGAGCAAACCGCTTACCGTGGACGCTCAGATGGGGAATGCCTGCCGGACGTATCGCTCCGTCGGCAAGCCCCCGATCGACTTCCCTGTTGTGATCGCCGCGACGCCGCAGACCGCTCGTGGTGCGCTGGCTCTCCCCGTCGAAGACGAACAGTGGCTCATCGTTGCTTCTGGTTATGGTGATCAGCGACCGTCGCGAGACGCATCGGAATTCGATGAGTTCTTGGCGACACTGCCTGATCCCGCTGTCTGGGATTTGACCCGCCACCTGGAACCGGTCAGCGATATCGCGATCCATCGGCAAACCGGGAACCGACGCAATCGATATGGGCAATCACGAGCCTGGCCGGCCGGGCTGTTGGCGGTTGGCGACGCGTACTGCGCCTTCAATCCCGTCTACGGACAGGGGATCACAGTGGCCGCATGTCAGGCTCAGCTGATTCGGCAGGCCTTGAAGCACGATCGCACACCGACTGGTCATGGGCCGATGGAGACCAGGCGGCTGCAACGCCGGATCGGTGCGGCGGCCGACTTGCCGTGGTCGGTGGCAACGTCGGAGGACTTGCGGCATCCCAGCAGCTCAGGTTCTCAGACGTTGCTGCAGCGGTTGGTGGGTCTGTGGTCCACGCAGCTGGCGCAGCTCGCGTCGCACGGCGACCGTGGTGCCTATCTTGCCTTTGCGCGCGTTTACCACCTGATGGCAGCACCGGCGATGCTCTTCAACCCGGCTGTCATCATGTCTGCCTGCCGCGCCGCGGTACGCGGTATGCCGGAGGTCAATCCGCGACCGCGGGCGCTCAATGCCCTAGTCCCAAACCACACGGCCAAGGGGCAGCCGGGAACCCGCGGCGTCTGGCACCCTTGAGGGCATGCACATCCTCGTCGTCGATGATGATCAAGCCGTCCGCGACTCCTTGAAGCGATCCCTTGAGTACAGCGGCTACGAGGTGAGCGCCGCCGAAGACGGTGTGCAGGCGCTTGCTCGGCTGGCTGCGACCCGGCCGGACGCGGTGATCATGGACATCATGATGCCGCGACTGGATGGCCTGGAGGCCACCCGGATGCTGCGGGCGGCCGGCAATGACGTACCGATCCTGGTGCTCACTGCTCGCGATGCCGTCGGTGATCGGGTAGACGGTCTGGACGCGGGCGGCGACGACTATCTGGTCAAGCCCTTCGCGCTGGATGAGCTGCTGGCGAGGCTGCGCGCCCTGGTCCGGCGCGCCGGCACTGTGGCCGAGTCCACCGATCCGTCGGCGCAGAGCATGACGTTCAGCGATTTGGTGCTGAACACACAGACTCGCGAGGTGTTGCGCGGCAACCGTTCGATCAACCTCACACGCACCGAATTCGCGTTGCTGGAGGCCTTCATGCGTCATCCGCGCCGGGTCCTGGAGCGAAGCTGGTTATTGAATGAGGTCTGGGGATTCGACTTTCCAACGACGGCCAATTCCCTGGAGGTCTACATCGGCTATCTGCGGCGTAAGACCGAGGCTGCTGACGAGCCTCGGCTGATCCACACGGTACGCGGGGTCGGCTACGTGCTACGCGAGACGCCGCCATGATCATCGTTTCAGGGATCAATCCACCGGAGGCGACGCTGCGATGGTGCGTCGGCTGAGGGCCCGGCTGCGAGCCTGGCCGCTGCAGCGCCGCGTCGCGTACCTGACCACGATCGCGGTGGCCCTAGCCGTAGCGGTCACAAGCGTGGCCGGCTATGTGACGCTACGAATCTCTCTGTACCGGGCACTGGATGCCGAAATGGTGCAGACTGCGACGTCTCTGGCTGCGGTACCGGTTGCCCAGGACATTCGGACACTCGGCGGCCTGACGGAGCGGGCGCTGCGCGCCGGCAATGTGAGCGTGGCTGCCATCCGGACCGACGGCGAGATCTTCTACGTCCCCGATGAACGTGATCATCTGGTGCTGGGGTCCAAAGAGCTTGCGATCGCTCGACTGCAGAGCGGTTATTCCGCGCGCAACGGCGTGACATCGGGAGGTGGCTCGTACCGCATTGTCGCGGTGCCGATCACCGACTTGGGCAACTATGCCCTCGTCCTAGGCCGACCGCTGCAGCCCACTAACGACATCCTCAGCTTGCTGTGGCTGGTCTTGATCATCTTTGGGGTAGCCGGTGTGATCATCGCAGCAGTCGTTGGCGCGTACGTGGCGCGGTCCAGCCTGCGCCCGGTGCGCGAGCTGTCCGCAGCCGTGGAACACGTCACCGTTACCAAGGAGCTGACGCCGATCACGATCAACGCGACCGCCGGCGACATCGCGGTGCTCGCCGAGTCGTTCAACCAGATGTTGCAGTCGCTGGCATCCTCCCGAGAGCGGCAGGCGCGGCTGATCGCCGATGCCGGCCACGAGCTTCGTACGCCCCTGACCAGCTTGCGTACCAATATCGAGTTGCTGGCCGCCGATGCCGCGAGCGGCATGCTGAAGCAGCAAGATCGAATCGCCATCCTGGCCGACGTCAAGGCTCAACTTGTGGAGTTCACCGAGCTCATTGGTGATCTTGTGCAGCTGGCTCGGGACGAAACGGCCACTACGCCGGAGGCGCTGGACTTCCGTAACGTAGTCAATGCGGCACTCGACCGGGTACGGCGGCGGGCGCATGGGTTGATCTTTGATATTGAGCTCAACCCGTTCTATGTCATTGGTGATTCCGACATGCTGGAGCGTGCGGTTACCAACCTGTTGGACAACGCGGTGAAGTGGAGTCCGCCGAATGGCACTATCCGGGTGCAGCTGGAAGGCGACCGACTCCGGGTAGCTGATCAAGGTCCCGGCATCTCCGAGGCTGACATGCCGTTCATCTTCGATCGTTTCTACCGTGGCGACACGGCGCGGCAGACCTCGGGCACCGGGCTTGGCCTGTCGATCGTTGCGCAGACAGTTGCCCAGCACGGCGGCTGGGTGAAGGCTGGTCGCTCAGCCCAAGGTGGGGCGGAAGTCACCATCCAGCTCCCCGGAGCTGCCAGCCTCGAGGCGCTCAGCAAGCCCGCCACTGAGACAGGCTCTGCTCCGCGGAAAGTGGTCCAAAACGACAGGGCTGAATCCGCCTCGATTCAGTCTGGTCGTTTGTGACCACTTTTGGGGAGGGCTGAGCGGCGGCAGTCAGCGCACAGGCCGAGCAGCGCAGCATGATGTGGCTCGACCAGGAAACCGACCTCGCGGTCGGCTCTGGCGATCAAGGAATCCAAGGCGTCAGCCGGGATGTCGATCACCGCTTGGCAGTTGGTGCACTGCAGGTGCGCATGCGTAGCAGCGGCCTGGGTACTGGGCGTCGGCACAGCCAAGTGGTAAACGGTGGCCGAGCCTCCGACGTGGGTGTGGGTCAGCAGTCCAAGATCACCAAGCGTGGCCAGAGCGCGATAGACCGTAGCCCGATGGACTCCGGGAGCCGATGCTTCGGCGCGGGCGACGATCTCCTCCGCCGCCAGGTGGTCATCGGTGCTGTCGAGGACTTCGATCACGGCCTGGCGAGCCCTGGTGACACGCTCATGCTTTTCGCGGAGCAGGTCCAGGGCGACCTTGACGCGCGACGGAGCTAGGGATCCGCCCGAGGTCACCTTGCCGGCTCGCACCTCATGATTGTCCTACCAGCTGCGAGCGTCGGGAAATCGCGCGCCGCCGTACTGAGGAGGAGTGAGCGGAGGCGTTCTTTCCTCCGCGAGCGACGACGAAGTAGGCGGATTCCACGCGCGATTGCGCGAGCAGCTTAAATCTAAATGCGATAAAGTCGCATTTGGCAGCGATGGTTCACGACGTCCTTTCTTTCGGAGGTCTGCTTTGTCAGGACGACCTGTTTCGCCCGAGCCGGATGCACCCACGCGGTTTCGCGTGAGGTTGAGCGGGCAGGAACGAAGTTCCATCGTCGGCATGTCGGGCTTCATTCTCATCCTGCACATCCTGGGCTGGGGAGTCCTCGTTGGGATCGTGACGCCCGAGCACTATCCGATGGCTTCCGGACAGTTTCTAGGCATTGGTCTCGGCATGACGGCGTACACACTCGGCATGCGGCATGCCTTCGACGCCGACCACATTGCCGCGATCGACAACACCACCCGCAAGCTGATGGCCGAGGGCAAGCGGCCGGTGTCGGTCGGCTTCTGGTTCTCGCTGGGCCATTCGACGATCGTGTTTGGGCTAGTCGCGTTGCTGGCGTTCGGCGTACGTGCCTTGGCCGGGCAGGTCGAGAACGAGTCCTCGCTGGTGCAACAGATCACTGGGGTCGTTGGGACCGCGGTCTCTGGAACGTTCCTCTACATCATCGGCATCATCAACTTGGTGATCTTGATCGGCATCATCAAGGTCTTTCGCAACATGCGCCAGGGCGCATACGACGAGAAAGCACTCGAGGAACAGCTGAACAAGCGCGGTCTCATGAACCGGATCCTGTCAGGCGCAACTAAGACGGTGTCCAAACCTTGGCAGATGTATCCGATTGGCGTGCTGTTCGGGCTGGGGTTTGACACTGCCACAGAAGTAGGCCTGCTCGTGCTCGCCGGTGGGGCGGCGGCGTTCGCGCTGCCCTGGTACGCGATCATGACGCTCCCAATCTTGTTCGCGGCGGGAATGAGTTTGCTGGACACCATCGACGGCTGCTTGATGAATTTCGCGTATGGATGGGCCTTTTCCAGGCCGGTTCGCAAGATCTACTACAACATCACGATCACTGGGCTTTCCGTGGCCGTCGCCATGATCATCGGGACGATCGAGCTGATCTCGATCGTGACCCAGCAGGCGGGTATTACCACCGGGCCACTGGCAGCCATCGCGAACATCAGTCTGGACTTCGTCGGCTACGCAATCGTCGCGCTGTTCGTGCTCGCATGGGTGATCGCTCTCATGGTGTGGAAGTACGGGCGCATTGAAGAGAAATGGAGCGCGGGTTTGCGGGCTTAAGGGCTTGATCTCTACCCTCGAACAGGGAAAGGCCCCCCACAGTGCTAGAAGTCTCAATTCTCGGGGAACAGTACGTCGCAGGATCGCCCGCGACGAACTTCCCACGCTCGTCGCGCTCCATCGCCTTGCTCGGCTTCCTTGCACTCCACGCCGACGCACCGCAGCCGAGGCAGCGTCTGGCCGCGGCTTTCTGGCCCGATTCCACCGAGCAGCAGGCGCGGACGAACCTGCGACGCGAGCTGCATCATCTCCGCGTGCTCCTCGGTGACGACTCCTCTCTGGTCGTTGAGCCGGCCGCACTGATGTGGCGAGAGTGGCCGACATGCCGCGTAGACGTATGTGTGTTTCACCGTGAGCGGCAGTTCGCTTTGCAGGCGGTGGCGGACGGGAACCAGCACGCGATGCTCGAGCATGCTGCAGCTGCAGTCGCTGAGTATCAGGGGAATCTGCTGCCGGCGATGTTTGACGACTGGGTGCTTGCGGAGCGGGAGACGCTGCGCCAACAGTGCGTCGAGCTGTGTGACCACCTGGTGGCTGGCTGGCGCGGTGTCGGCGACCTCAGCAAGGCCATCGAGTACGGAAGACGCCGGGTCCGCCTCGAGCCGCTCGAGGAGGTCGGATATCGGACGCTCATGGAGCTGCAGGCCGACGCGGGCGACCGGGCGGGCGCCATCAGCACGTTCCACAAGTGCGCCGAGATCCTGGACCACGAGCTGCAAGTCAAGCCTTCTGAAGCCACAGAGACACTCGTGGAGCGACTGCTCGGCTCGGACGGCTCCGACATTCCACCCGCGCGCAGCCCACAACCCGGGCGGGCGCGGCTCGCTCAGCGCGCACGGCTCGTTGGACGGGACCGACAATTCGACCAGGTCCTCGAGTTCTGGAACAGAGTCGTCGAGGGCCGGCCTCGATTGCTCGTCGTCACAGGCGATGCCGGCGTCGGCAAGAGCCGGCTGATCTCCGAGCTCGCACGCAAGGCGCGTACCGACGGCGCTGTCGTGGCCACCACACGCTGTTTCGGCATGGCAGGGACGCTAGCTCTGAAACCGGCTGCTGACTGGCTGCGCCATCCCCGTATTCAGCGATCGCTGTCCACCCTCGACGAGATCTGGCGGGTGGAAATAGATCGACTCATTCCTGGTGCAGCGGGCGACGCCTACGGCGCGAAGCGTGAGAGGCCGATTCCCGAACCCATCGCCGCGTCGCGCGCGATGGTCGACGCCTGGCGGAGGCACAGATTCTTCGAGGGACTCGCTCGGGGGATCCTCGCTGTGGACCAGCCAACGCTCCTGGTGCTGGATGATTTGCAGTGGTGTTACGATGAGACAACCGCGTGGTTGCCGTTGCTGCTCGGTCGAGCGGCAGGAGCGCCCTTGTTGATTGCCGCAACGGCACGACGCGAGGAGCTGGCAGGCAACACCGAGGTGTCTCAATTGCTGGCTGCCTTGAGGTCGGCAGGTTCCTTGATCGAGATGGCGCTTTCGCCGCTGGAACGAGATGGCGTACGGGTGCTCGCGGCTTCATTTCTCGAGCGGAAGCTCAGCGACGAGGAGGTGTCGCTGTTGGTGACGGCAACAGGTGGGTACCCGCTATACGTCGTCGAGGCCATTCGAAGCGCGAGCGAGCTAGATGGGGGCCGACCCTTGTCCTCGTTCGCGGACCTCTCCTCGGTGCTGGGCAGTCGACTGGAGGCAGCGTCGCCGCATGCGCGGGAGGTAGCGAGGTTGGCCTCCGCCGTTGGCCGCGACTTCACCCTCGATCTGCTCACCGAAGCCAGCGATCTCGACGTCGATGCCGTGGTCCGCTCGGTCGACGAACTGTGGCGGCAGGGCATCTTGAGAGAAGAGCCCAGCGGATACGACTTCTCCCACGACCTGGTACGTGATGCGGCGTACACGTCGGTATCGCCACCGCACCGGTGGCTGCTGCATCGCCGGATCGCGCAGAGTCTGCAGATCCTCTACGGCGAGCGCGAGGACGAGGTTGCCGTTCAGCTGGCCGAACAGTACGACCGAGGTGGGCGACTGGATCGCGCGCTGCACTACTACCGCCGGGCGGCGCAGCTTCCCGCCGCCGTGTTCGCCAACTCCGAGGCCGTGCGTTGCTTTCGCCGCTGCCTGGAGCTGATCGCGCAGCAGCCGACTGGGCGAGCGCGGGATGAAGAGGAGCTCGAGGTGCTGCTGGAGATGTCCCCGCCGTTGAACGCCATCCACGGCTACTCGTCGCCACAGCTGCAGGCGACGCTGGAACGGTCCGCGCATCTTGCCGAGAAACTCGCCCGACCCCGCGACCTGATGTCCTGCTTCGTCGGCTTGTTTGCCGTGCGTTTCGTGCAAGGCCACGTTACGGATGCGTACGAGTTCGCGACCCGCGCTCTTGATCTGGCGGAGACTGAGTCGGAGACGGCGGGTCAGGCTCACCTCGCGGCCGCCGGCCCCCTGACCAGCCTTGGTCGACTCGAAGAAGCGCTCGGTCACTTCGAGCGCTCCCGTGAGCTATCCCGGGGCTCGGCGTCGCAAATCGTCGGTACGCTGCCCGAGGTGCATGGCTTGGCATGGAGTGCGCACGCGCACTGGCTGCTGGGAAACCCAGAGCAAGCCCTCGCGCGGTGTTGGGAGGCCGTCGACCTGGCGCGCTCAGCCGACCACCCGTACAGCCTTGCCGTCGCTTTGGGTTACCTGGCGACCACCCAACAGCTGGTTGACGACCGCGCCGGTGCCGGTGAGGCGGCGAGTGAACTGATCAATCTCTGCGAGGGCTACTCGTTCAGCTACTACGGCCAGTGGGGGGTGGTAGTTGACGGCTGGGTGCGCGGTGGTGCGGCGGGTGTGGTTCGCATTCAGCAAGGCATTGACAAGCTTCGATCGGCGGGCCAGAACGCCCGGATGGCGTACTGGCTCTATTTGTTGGCAGACGTAATGATCCGGGAAGGCGACACCGCAGCCGCGCGCGGCATCATCGACGCGGCTCTTGCAGAAGCCGAGCAGCACGACGAGCGATGGTGGATGCCGGAAATCCTTCGGGCCCGGGCACGACTTCTGAGTCGCGATGCGGCCGTGCCAATATTGCGCCAGGCCGCAATCCTTGCGATGAACCAGCACAGCCGCCTGTTGCAGGCGCGGTGCGAGCGGGATCTGGCTGAACTCGGCGCCAGTGTCGAGGACAGCGTTCTTTCGCCGAGGCGATGAACCGAACGCTGCGCGAACGCTACTCCTCCTAGCCTCGTGTGGCATGACGACAACCACGCCCTTGCAAACAACAGATCTCCCGTTGGACCAGCTCGCGGCTGGCGTACGGGGCGCTCTCACGCTTCCCTCGGACGCCGGCTATGACGAGGCCAGGGCCGTCTACAACGGAGCAATCGATCGGCGACCGGCGGCTATCGTCCGGTGCGCCGATGTCGCCGATGTGATCGCCTGCGTCAACTTTGCACGCGAGCACGACATGACACTCGCTATCCGCGGCGGAGGGCATAACGCAGGCGGTTTGGGTGTCTGGGATGACGCACTTGTGATCGATTTGGGTGGCTTACGCAGCACGACTGTGAACCCCGCAGCCCACACGGTGCGGGTCGACCCCGGCTGCACCTGGGGCGACATCGACCACGCCACCGGTGCGTTCGGGATGGCGACCCCCTCCGGATTCATCGCCTCAACCGGAGTGGCCGGACAGACCGTGGGTGGTGGACTCGGATATCTGTCACGGAGGTTCGGCCTCAGCATCGACAACTTGCTCTCTGCCGACGTGGTACTTGCTGACGGCAGCTTCGTCACGGCCAGCCAGGATTCGCATCCGGACCTCTTCTGGGCACTCCGCGGCGGCGGTGGCAACTTCGGTGTCGTGACCTCATTCACTTTCAAGTGTCATGAGATCGGTGAACACGGAACCGTCATTGCCGGCCCAGTGCTCTACGACATCGCCGACACCGAGGAAGTCTTCCGCTGGTACCGCGAACTGCTGCCCGCGCTTCCGGAAGAGCTCAGCGGCTGGATCGGTGTCATCGTCATTCCCTCAGGGCCTCCCTTCCCCGAGGAGCTGTGGGGACGCAAGGCATGCGGCATCGTGTGGTGCTACACCGGAGGACACGACAAGGCTGATGAGGTTCTTGCTGCGGTGCGTGAGTTCGGCTCGCCGCTGCTGGTCGGACTGCAGCCGATGCCGTACGCGGTCCTGCAGAGCGCATTCGACGCGTTGTACCCGAAGGGGCTGCAGTGGTACTGGAAGGCTGACTTCTTCACAGAGATCACAGACGAGGCGATCGCGGTACACAGGCGGTATGGCGAGGCCATCCCCACGCCGAAGTCCACCGCGCACCTTTACCCGATCAGCGGCGCGGTGACGCGGGTTCCCGAGGATGCGACCGCGTTCGCCTACCGTGGCGGCGGCTGGGCCGGTGTGATTGTCGGGGTCGATCCCGACCATGAAAAGCTGCCACGGATCACCGAGTGGACACGCAGGTATTGGGAAGAGCTGCACTCCACCTCGGCGGGAGGCGGCTATATCAACTTCATGATGGACGACGAGGGCACGGATCGGATCAGGGCCGCGTACCGCGGCAACTACGACCGGCTGACTCGGGCGAAGAAGCGCTACGACCCGACCAACTTCTTCCACATCAATCAGAACATCCCACCCGCGTCCTAGGCCGGCAGCGTTCCGCCAGATTCGCCTGCTTCGTACGCTTGCGAACCCCTTGCAGAAACCTACGTAAACCCAGGTTGCTGAGGGCCTGCACAGGTTGCAAGCTGTGCAGACCCTCAGCAAACTACGTTCACGTAGGTTTCGGCGGCCACCTACGTTGCCCAAGCGCGACTTTGTAGTGTCGCGGCTATGAAGAAGCTCATCAACGACCCTCAGGATGTTGTCGCGGAGGCGCTGGTCGGCGTCGAGGCCGCTCGCCCAGAGGTGCGCGTTGATCACGCTAACCGCATCGTCTATCGCCGCGACACCCCCAAAACCGGCAAGGTCGGTTTGGTTTCAGGTGGCGGTTCCGGTCATGAGCCCTTGCACGGCGGATTCGTCGGGCTCGGCATGCTGGACGCGGCTTGCGCAGGACAGATCTTTACCTCCCCGACGCCGGATCAGATGCTGGAAGCGACTAAGGGCGTGGACTCGGGGGTCGGCGTACTGCACATCGTGAAGAACTACACCGGCGACGTGATGAACTTCGACATGGCCGCCGAACTCGCTGCAGCAGAGACCGGAATCACGGTCGAGGCCGTCGTTGTCAATGACGATGTGGCCGTCGAGGATTCGCTCTATACGGCTGGGCGGCGTGGCGTTGGGGTGACGGTGCTGCTGGAAAAGCTCGTTGGCGCAGCGGCCGAGGAAGGGCGCTCGTTGCCTGATTTGGTGACGTTGGCGCGAACGATCAATGACTCTGGTCGTTCGATGGGCATGGCCCTCACCAGCTGCACGGTGCCAGCCGCGGGCAAGCCGACTTTTGAGCTTGGCGAGGACGAGATGGAGCTCGGTATCGGCATTCATGGTGAGCCTGGTCGGCGGCGAGTCGCATTGGCAGGTGCGCGGGAGATTGCCGAGCAACTCATGGAGCCGGTCCTCGATGATCTTGACTTCACGTCGAGTCCGGTGATCGTCATGCTGAATGGGATGGGCGGTACGCCGCTGATCGAGCTGTATCTGATGTACGGCGAAGTCACCAAGATCATGGATCAGGCTGGAATCACTATCGCCCGAAATCTCGTCGGGAACTACATCACCTCTCTCGAGATGGCAGGATGCTCGGTCACCCTGCTCCGGGCGGACCAGAAATTGATCAATCTGTGGGATGCTCCGGTAAACACTGCTGGGCTGAGGTGGGGGATCTAGAGATGGTCACCAGCGCAGTTATCACCATCGAACAGCTGACCGGCTGGTTACGGCGCTTTCAGAAGCTGGTGATCAAGAACCAAACCGAACTCACTGAACTGGATTCGGCGATTGGTGATGCTGATCATGGCATCAACATGGCTCGCGGCATGACTGCGGTGATCAACAAGCTTGATGGGCAACATGCAACACATGCCAACGACTTGTTCAAGACCGTAGCAATGACCCTGGTCACGTCCGTCGGCGGCGCCAGCGGCCCCCTGTACGGAACCTTCTTCCTACGCTTCGCCGGTTCGACCGGTCCAGCCGTAGAGCTCGACACGGCAGCTTTGGTGACCGGATTGGACGCCGGCCTCGCCGGGATCATCGAGCGCGGTAAGGCCCAGCCCGGTGACAAGACCATGGTTGATGCGCTGTCACCAGCGCTCGAGGCCATGGAAGCAGTGATGAAGAACGGTGGCGATCTGGTGGCTGCAGCGACGGCTGGGCGTGATGCCGCGGTCGCCGGCCGGGATGCGACCGTACCGATGGTCGCCCGGAAGGGCCGGGCGAGCTATCTGGGCGAGCGTAGCGCTGGGCACATGGATCCGGGTGCCGCCTCCGTGGCGCTGCTCTTCGAAGCCCTGACCGCCGAATTGGCCGGTTGACAAGCGATGGTCGGGATCGTCGTCGTCTCTCACAGCGTCAACCTCGCTGGTGCGGCTGTGGATCTAGCGCTGCAGATGGTGCAAGGTTCAGTCCCGCGCATTGAGATCGCGGCCGGTACATCTGATGATCGCCTCGGAACTGACGCCGTACGCGTTTCCGAGGCCATAGCCGCGGCCGATGACGGCGATGGCGTCGTGGTGATCATGGATCTCGGTTCGGCCGTGCTCAGTGCTGAACTTGCGCTCGAGCTCTTGCCCGAACGCCACAACACCAGGCTCGTGCCGGCAGCCTTCGTGGAAGGCATCTTTGCTGCCGTCATTTCCGCGGCCGCCGGTGCCGAGCTCGACGTAGTGGCTCGGGATGCAGAACAAGCGCTCGACGCGAAGGTCACACAGCTTGACCAGGCCCAACTTCATCAAGCGCAGACTCCGGCGGATGTTGCGACGCCAACTATCACGCGCCCCGCGATTGTTGCAGAAGCCACGGTCGTGAACCGCGACGGCATCCATGCGCGCCCTGCGGCGCTGATCGTCGATGCCCTTGCTTCTTCGGATGCACAGGTCACGATCGCCACTGAGCGCTCGGCGCCGGTGGCGGCGCGGAGTCCGACTGCCTTGATGTCACTCGGCACCCGGGCGGGCGATGTGTTGCGGATCGAAGCCGATGGCGCCGGTGCTGCGGCGGCAGTTGATCGGATTCTTGCGCTGGTACGCGATGGATTTGGAGAGCTGCTTGGTTTCGACAAATCCAGCACCCCTGACGGTGACACCTCCCATCCGATCGGGGTCAGCCCAGGGCGCGTGGTCGGCCCTGCTTTTCGAATGCCCGATCCTATTGCCGAGCCCGATCCGACTCTTCGGATTGCCGACACGGAACGGCCGGCCGCCGTGACACGCCTTACCAGTGCGGCCGCCGACGTAGCCGAGCAGATTCGTAGGCGGAGTACGGCCGCAGGAACTGTGGGGCAGCTGCTGGAGGCCACCGCAACAATCGCCACGGACCCTGAGCTCGTGGCCGGCGCGAGCATGCGCGTACGGGACCGCGGCGCCACGCCAGAACGGGCGGTTTGGGAGGCAATGGAAGTTGCGGCAGACGCCATGCGCGCCGCCGGATCTCGTCAGGCGCTACGGGTTTCCGACCTCTATGGTGTCCGTAACCGCATGATCGCAATGCTGACCGACCGCGCGGCGGCGGGCGTACCCGATCCCGGGCGTCCCTTCGTCCTGCTCGCCGTTGATCTTGCACCCGCTGACACCGCCGAGCTAGATGCCGCACGGTGTCTGGCGATCGTCACGGAGGAGGGTGGACCGACATCCCATACTGCGATCATCGCCCGCTCGCTCGGCATTCCGGCCGTGGTCGCAGCGCGTGGCACAACCGCAATCCCTGATGGCACATTGCTGCTCGTCGACGGCAGTACCGGTGAATTGATCAAGGAACCCACACTTGAGCAACAAGCTACCGCTGGCCAAGTTCGCAGCGCACACCGCGAGCGGCTGGCTCGGCCGGGCGGCACGGCCGACGGCCACGCCGTAACGCTGCTTGCCAACATTACGTCCGATGAAGATGTTGCCGCGGCCCTCGAGTGCGGTGCCGAGGGGGTGGGTCTGTACCGCACCGAGCTGTGCTTCCTGGACAGAGTCGCGGCTCCCGCCATTTCGGAGCAGGTCAGTGCCTACCGTGCTGTGCTGTCGAAGTTCGGCGGCCGTCGGGTGGTGGTGCGTACGCTTGACGCCGGCTCTGACAAGGCGCTGCCCTTTCTGGGTTACGCCGAGGAGCCGAATCCCGCGTTAGGCGTTCGCGGCATCCGCACAGCGGCGACCTACCCTGAGGTGCTCCATGATCAACTGAAGGCGATCAAGGAGGCCGCCGAGGCAGAATCGGCGGAGGTTTGGCTGATGGCACCCATGATCAGCACGGTTGCCGAAGTGCGGAGCTTCACTCCGGCGGCGCGCGGTGCTGGCCTGCCGATCGCCGGTGTCATGATCGAAACCCCTGCCGCCGTGCTGGAAGCTGCGGAAATTTTGGAAGAGGTCGACTTCGTCAGCATTGGCACCAACGATCTTGCCCAGTACACCTTTGCTGCTGATCGCAATTCCGCAGATCTGGCCGCGCTGAACGATCCGTGGCAGCCGGCACTGCTGCGCATGATCGAGATCGTTGCCTCTGCTGCCGCTGACAGCGGCAAGCCAGTGGGAGTCTGCGGTGAAGCCGCGGCCGATCCATTGCTGGCGCTGGTCCTTACAGGTCTCGGCATTTCGAGTCTCTCCATGGCACCGACGGCGCTCGCGACAGTCGGTCGCGAACTCATGGCGGTGACGCTAGAGGAATGCCGGCGGGCGGCGCGGGCGGCCTGTGATGCAAACTCGCCAGCTTCCGCCCGAGAGGCCGCTAGGGAAAACGTGAATCGCTAGCTCGCCTTGCGGGCGATGAAAACCATCGGACCCCTGCGTCGGATGGTGGAGATCTGGCGTGGTGATCCTGGTTGGCCGGCTGCCATTCGGTCCGGGTCAATTCAGCTACCAGGACCGGAGCTTTCCGACGAGCGGTGCCCAAGTGGTTCCCGGCGTCGCAATTCGCGCAGGTAACTCGGTCACCGGTTGATTTGACCGCCTTGGCTGGTTAGCTGATCAACTCCGCGACGGTGACCAGATTGCCTTCGGTGTCGGCGATCTCCGCAACCCGGATCCGCTCTTGTGCTCTCTCGCGTGGCGGGCTGGTAATCCGCCCACCCGCCTCGGTCGTCCGCTGCAGCGCCGCGTCAAGATCTTTGACCTGGAAGCCAAGCCCGGTCTGGATTTGATTTCCGCTGCCGCCAGGATGCAGCGCGATAGTGCTGCCAGCTACCACGAACTCGCTCCAATACGGTGAGTCGATCACCACAGTCACAGCAAACGCTTCGGTGTAGAAGCGCATGGCGCGGGCCATGTCAGCGACCATGAGCATGACGTAGGTCTTCTCAACCGGAGTGGCTGTCATCCAGAATCACTAGTCATCCGGGACCGAACCACTGCCGCCGTTGCGCCAGCACGGCCGCGCCCGCTCCGAGATAGGCGGCAATGCCAGCCGGAATGATCAAGATCAGCAATGTAGCCGGGCCAGCCCAGCCAGTCGGCGACATCGCGTAGGGCAACGCGACGCCCGCCGCGAGGTAGATCACATGGGTGACTGCGAGGCAGCCGCCAAGAACCAGCGCCGACAACCGCGCCCAGCGGGGCGCAGCGAACCCGAGCGCGGCGGCGCTGACCACGAGTACCAACATGGCGGCCTGATTCGCGACGTCGGAGGGTGAGTGGTCGACCCACATCAGCAGTGTGGAGGCTGCGAGTAAGCCGAGCACGTAGGAAACCGGACGCATGATCACCACCCTGGGAGAGCATCTCACTCTATCCGGCAGCGGTTACCCGGCCGGTGCTGCCATCGACAGTGACGATGCGGCTGGCCGCCAAATGTCAGCTGCAGTTTCCCGCATCTGCTCGCTAAAGATGTCATCGTGGTTGGCGTCATGCAGCAGGCGCCGAAGATCAGCTTCGAACGCCTCGCGGCGTTCTCCGAAGAGATGTGGTGTCGAGCTGGAGAGGGAGAAGATGGCAGCCACAATCTGATCACTGCTGCGCTCCACGATATGGCCAGGAACTTCGATCCGCTGCGGGCCGTGGCAGCCGACTGCTCGCCATACCTCTGCTTCGCGATCGCCCTTATTGGGCGGCAAGCCTTTCCCCCAAGGACTGGCCGAACCGAGATAGCGCTCAATCAGCTCGTCGATGGCCGAACGAGGCGGCCTTGGATATGGCAGTACGGCGTCGCTGTCGACGCCACGATGCGTAGTGGCGTGCACATGCACGCAAGCCCCGCCCGGTCCGAGCATGCCGAGCGCGGTGCGAGCGACTGCTGCCTGATCCATCCAATGGAATGACTGCGCGAAGCTGATCACCCGGTATTGGCCCAATCCTGCCGGCAGCTCCTCTGCACGCAGATGCCGCCACTGCACATTGCCCATTCCGGCCGCGGTCGCCTGTCGCTCTGCCTCGGCCAGCATGTCCTGGTCCGCATCGACACCGATCGCCTGCTCAAACCACGGCGCCATGAGAAGCGTGAAGTTGCCAGGACCGCACCCGATGTCGAGCAGACGGCCTGAGCCATCAAGCTCCAGCGCCGTAGCGAGAGCCTCAGCGAGCGCGGTCGGGTAGCTCACGCGGCCTACTGCGTAATAGTGCGCACTGCCCGCGTAGAGCGATGGATGCCACCGGAAGTCCGCCTCGACCACTTGATCAGTATTGCCAAGAATCAAGCTGTGTTTCGACGCGGCTAGAGCAGAGCAGTCAATTCGAGCAGCGCATCAAGCGTGGTCCTGGGATCTGCCAAAGCGGGAAAATGCCCGAGATCGCGGCGAACCATTGGCCAACCACGCTCTTCGGCAATGCCGAGCCAGAAGTCGTACGCCGCCGAAGTGCGCAGGTAACCACATGGTGCATCCGGCCAGTGGTCGAGCCTTGGCAGGGGCTCGGTAAAGAACTCCCGCGCCCGTGGCTGCAACGATTCGACGAGGGCCATCCGGTCATCGGGGTTTGGCACAATGCCAGCAAGATCATCTACGGTCCATGCCGGAAAGCGCACACCGGATCGCAGCGAGTTGAGAAACTCGGCCGCAAAGCTGCCGTTCTCCTCGCGGAGCAGATCCAGTCGGGACGGCTGTCCAGGTCTTGGGAGTCCGGCGTCGAGAAAGATATAACCGCCACGCCGGTAGCTGCGGGGGAGCGATGCCGTGATCGCTGGAAGCAACGGGCCAGCACCGCTGTGAGCAACGAAGATCGTCGGAGGCGCTGGCTCTGCCGCGGAGATTTGTGTCGTCGACTGACCCACGTAGCGGTCTGCGAATGGTGCCTTCTCGTCGTCCTGGACGTTGATCACGACCACGTCGTACCTCTGCTCACGCAAGAGGCTCGGCAGCGTGCCCCATGCCGCTGGCCCAGTCAGTGGGCTGTGTGCAAGCACATAGGAGCCGGGAATCACGTTGGGCTGACCGGCTGCAAGCGAAGTGGCAGAGCACCCGTGGGCTGCAGAGTGATCGCGGCATGCACCGGGATCGACGTCAGCTGCGTTTCGAGCGTAAATGCGCCAAGCACGGCGGCGAGCACGATAGGGATCTCGAGCATGGCGATCTGCATGCCAATGCATGCGCGTGGCCCTGCGCCGAAGGGCATCTAGGCATATCGGTGACCGCCTGGGAATTGCCCGGCCGGAACGTCGAACCGCCGAGGATCGAAGATTTCCGGCTCGGGCCACACCGCTGCTGAGTGGTGGATGCCCCATATCGACACCTCGAGCCAGGATCCCGCTGGAATGTAATAGCCGTTGATGATCTCGTCGTTGCGGGTACTTCGGTTCATGCCGTGGGCGCCCGGAAAGAGCCGCATCGACTCCCGTAGAAAGCGGTCGGTCCATTCCAGCTGTAGAACCTCGTCGGCGGATGGTGTGCGTCCGTCCAGCCGTTCGGTGATCTCCTCGCGCACTGTCGTCTGCCACTGCGGAGCTAACGCCAGCTGAGCCAGAGTGCATGCCAGCGTCATGGCCGTTGTCTCACGGCCAGCAATGAGGAAAAGCAGCACCTGGTTGGCGACTTCAATCTCGCTGAGTCGGTCGGAGGCGTTTTCCGCGTCACGGGCTGCAAGCAGTAGGCCGAGCATATCCACGTCTGATCGCTTCACCCGTTCGGATTGGCGCTCGGCGATGATCTCATCAACGATGTGGCGGACCCGAGCCAGCTCGTGGGTCAGTCGCCTGTTGTGCGAAGTTGGCAACCATTGTGGCGTCGGGTGCGGGCTCACGGCGCGCCGTAACAGCTCGTCGTTGACGACCGTGAAACGCGTCAGCTGAGGGATCGCGCGAGCTACGTCGGTTCCAAACAGGATCCGACCTATCACCCGCGACGTAATATCCACCATCTCGGGGTAGAGATCGACGCTGCGACCCGCTGCTACGGCGGCTTGCCAGCGTTCGACGAGACGATCCGCCTCTTCGATCATGATGTGGATGTAGTCACCGGCGATGCGGCGCCGCGTAAAGATCGGCGCCAGGAACCGACGCTGCCGGTGCCAGCTCTCGGCTTCGCTGGTGAGCATGTTGTCGCCCAGCGCCTCACGAAGCTCGCGATAACCGGCCCATTCTTGCGGAAGCGGTTCGGCTGGCGCAGGATCTCGGCCGCCAGCTCTGGAGACGACACGCTGTAGACCGTGACACGCCACCCTGGCGGGCCGACGGTAATGCGGGCAAGCCCGCCGACCTCTCGGGCCGCGCGGGAAATCGTGCCGAGATAGTCGCGACGTATCTCGCCCATCGATCCAAGAACGGGCGAACCCTTGAGCCGACGTACCTGTTGAGCACCCGAAGTGGCTCTCACGATCTATCAGGCTAGCTGGCACCAGTTGGGAACTCGACCGGCTGCGGGAGCGATGTCACAGTGACGACATGGAAACTCTCCGCTGGCAGGTTGGTGATGCCACGGTTATCCGTATCGCGGAGCTGGACGCTGCTGCGGCGTTACAGGGCCTCATCCCCAAATTTGATCTTGCCGATATCGCGCGGGCGCAGTGGCTGACACCGGACTTTGTCGACGAAGCTGGTCGTCTGCGGGGATTGGTGCAGGCGTTCTTGATCATGATCGCGGGCCAGGTGATCATCATTGATCCAGGTGTCGGGAATGGCAAGAAGCGCACCGCGGTCCCTGGGTGGGACAACCTGCACACGAATTTCCTCGATCGGCTGCAAGGTGCGGGCGTGGAACTCAGCGGAGTTGACTACGTCGTCAATACGCACTTGCATTTCGATCATGTTGGCTGGCACACCGAGTTCGTCGATGGAGCCTGGCAGCCTACGTTCCCCTCGGCTCGCTACATCATGTCCGCCGAGGAGTTCCGCTATTGGCAGTCCAGACCGGAGAAGGAGATCGCCGATCAACACGCGGGATTCTCCGACTCTGTGCTGCCGGTGTACGACGCCGGTCTTGTCGATCTTGTCGCCGATGATCACGTTGTTACCGAAGGCGTACGGCTTGTCCCGACACCTGGCCACACGCCTCATCACGTCAGTGTGATGATCGAGTCGCGGGGGCGCACTGCGATCTTTGCCGGTGATGTGATGCATCATCCCTGCCAAATCGCCTATCCAGGCTGGGGATCTGCGTCGGACTTCAATCCTGATCAAGCTCAACAATCCAGGACAGACCTCCTGGAGCGGTGCGCCGAATTGGACGCGTTGATCATCGGCGCCCATTTCGCTGATCCGGTCGCCGGACATATCCGACGGGAGGGTACGACCTTCCGCCTTATGCCTGCTGACCAGTAGCTGGAGTGCGTCTGCTGTCGCCTACGGGCTCCTCGCTGATCAACGTGACAGCGCGCCTGGGTCGGGTATCCACTGTGAGCTGGAAGACATCGGGACGGTGGTAGTGACCAACCGGATCGAACAGCCGTCGAGTCTCGTTGACCCGCGTCAAGTCGATCTCCGCCGTCAGGATGCCCTCCTCGTAGCGAAGCGGCCCGGCGACGATCTCACCATTCGGGTTGCAGATGACACTGTTGCCCGGCTCGACCCACTCGGCTTCGTCCTCGTCCATCACTCTCCAGACGCGATCCCGGTTCGGGAAATCGGCGGGAATCTGGTCGATTCGCACGCAGGGGTTCACTCCCACTACCCACACCCGACCCTCCCGGGCGATGTGACGCATGGTCGCGATCCAGCCATCGCCGCGGGCCAGGGTCGGTGCCACCCACACCTCCACGCCTTGCGCGTAGAGATGGAAGCGGGCCAGCGGCATGTAGTTCTCCCAACAAATGAGCCCGCCGACTCGTCCCAGCTCGGTCGGGACGACATTCAGCGTTGAGCCGTCGCCCATTCCCCACACCGTCCGCTCCGAACCGGTGGGCATCAGCTTGCGGTGCCTCTCGATGATCCGGCCATCAGGGCCGAAGTACAGGATCGTGTTATAGATCGTGGTGCCGTGAGGTTCGCGCTCGTCGACTCCAACGACGACGTACGCGCCTGCCGCTCGGGCCGCGGCCCCAATGCGGTCAGTGGTCGGGCTCGGCACGGTAACGGCTTGGTCAACAAGGCGGGCAAACCACGCTTCATCGCCGTCCCAGATCGGTACCGAATCGATCCAGATCGGCGTCCCGGGCACGAACACCTCAGGGAACACGATCAACCGAGCGCCCGTTGCGGCGGCGGAGCCGATGAGCTCCTCGACCTTGCTCGTGGTCGCCTCCCGATCCATCAGGATGTAGGCGGCCTGAACTGCGGCCACAGTGAACGGTTCACGCACGCCGAAACGCCTCCGTTAGCCGATCGGGACCGAGATGCCAATGCCACCGTGAGTATCGGCGCCGTACCGGGCGATCTCCCGGTCGAGGTCGAGTCGACGGATCTGCTTGCGGGCCTCCCGAGCTGCGTCGTCCAGCTGATCAGCCGGCACGATCCAGGCAATCTCGAACTCCAGACCGTCGGGATCCTTACCGTAGAGGCTCTTCGTCGTGCCGTGGTCTGACGAACCGGCGAGGGCGCCGCTATGTTCAAGCGACGCTGCCAGCTGTTTCATCTCCGCCAGCGTGTTGATTTCCCATGCCAGGTGATAAAGCCCGACAGTGGTGCGTCCCGCGCCGGACGGCGCTGCATCGGCTCCAATCTCGAACAAACCGAGGTCATGATCGTTGGTTGAGCCGGGCGCCTGCAGAAACGCCGCGCCCGCGAATCCCTCGGGCGTCATGTCGATTCGTCTGAAACCCAGTACGTCGGTGTAAAAGGCCACGCTGCGCTCAAGATCGCGTATGAAGAGCACGGCGTGGTTCAGGCGGGTGATGCCCATCGAACCCTTTCTTCCTGTTCATTGGCCTACTCGAGAAGAACTGGAACACCGTTGCGGCTATTCCTCGTTACAACTGCAAGCCATGTGAGGCACTCTATGATCGCTGGTTTAGTGGACCAACAGGCTGGCATGTTCCGATAGCGCTTTGGGAGCATCAAAATGGCGGAGACGGTAACGCTGGGTCAGAGCGAGGTTCGCGTTTCGCGACTCGGATTGGGGGTCATGATCTGGGGCGAGGCGAGCGGTGTACAACGGGTGATGCCGGCCAAGAGTTCGTACGGGGGCACGAACGCCGCTGATGAGCAGGCCGCCTTCGACGCCACCCTTGCGGCGGAGATCAACTTCTTTGATACGGCGGCAATGTACAGCGGTGGCGGCTCCGAGCGCCGGCTGGGCGAGCTTGCGGAGGGCAAGGACGTCGTAATTGCCACAAAGTTTCCGCCTACGCCGCTGGGACGAGCCGAAGACATGCCCTATGCGCTTGACGCCAGCCTCAGAAACCTGCGCCGCGATTCAGTCGACCTTTACCAGCATCATTTTCCGAGCCGCCGCGTAAATATCCCGAAGCTCATGGAGCTGATGGCCGATGCCGTGCAGGCAGGCAAGATCAAAGCGGTTGGCGTCAGCAACTACTCGGCGGAGCAGATGCGCACCGCGTACGAGGTCCTGGCTCGGCGCGGTATTCCGCTGGCATCCAATCAGGTGCAGTACTCCTTGCTTCATCGGCAACCCGAAACCAATGGGGTGCTGGACACGTGCCGTGAGCTAGGCATCACCTTGATCGCCTACCAGCCGCTCGCCAGCGGCGCGCTGACTGGGAAGTACCTCGATGGGAGCCGGCCGGTCGGGATCCGTCGCTTCCGAGAACCCTTCCGCGGCGCAAAGTTTCATGCGTTGCGACCGGTGGTAACTCTGCTGAGGTCTATCGGTGATCATTACGGCAAGACGCCGGGGCAAGTGGCGCTGCGATGGCTCCTGGAACAGGACAATGTGGTGCCCATACCGGGGGCCAAGAACGCTGATCAGGCCACGCATAATGCCGGCGCGTTGTCGTTCACATTGACATCGGAAGAGATTGCCTATCTCAATGAAGCGACCGAGGCTTGGCCTGCCTAGGTCGGAACACTGAGACGTTCCCGTGGAACGCCGCGGTCCTAAAGGGTGGTGACGCCCCACCCTCTCGCTTTACGCCCCACAAATAGGTGGTGCGCCGAGCAAGAAGGTGGGGCGTCAGCATCATTGCAGCAGTCAGACGACAAGGCGCAGCAGCGCGCAGACTATGGCGCCCAAAAGCATCGCCAGAACAGCTGGCATGCGCAACCACAGGGCGATCGCGCCGACAGCGAGCCCGGCGGCCCGGGCGTCGATGACAAGGTGTCGGCCGGCGGTGAACGTGCCGGTGACGATAAGCGCGCTGATCAACGCCGGCGCCACCAAGGCGATGACCCTGGTGAGCGGCGCAGGTGGCTGCCGTCCGCCGGCCAGCACCGGACCGATCGTCTTCAGCAGCACGGTACCGACGGCTAACACAATGGTCAGCACCCACGTTCTCATGCCTCATCTCCTACGCCGGCTTGGCCAGGTGACTCGGGCAGTGCCCGAAGTCCGAGCAGCGCGGCAGCTGCCGCAACGAGTACCGGTACCCCGGGCGGCGTGACGGGCGTTAAGAGCAGGGTGATGGCTGCGGCCAGGGCGGCGACGATGATCGGGCGCATACTCCGCGGCGCGTGCTCAGGGAACAGTTCGGGTAGCAACAGACTCAGATAGAAGACCGGAAAGAAGACATCGAGACCCCAACGGCTGGGATCACCGATCGCCTCGGCGCCGGCGACTCCAGCAGCGGTGCCGCCGACCCACGCCACATATTGCACGGGAGCGGCCCAAGCCAGAGCGGTGATGTCAAACCGGCCACCCACGCGATGTGCGATGACGAAAGACGCGTCAGCCAAGAGTGCTCCGGTCAGCAAGCGCCGCAGTGGTCCACCTGTCATTGACGGGGCGATCGCGAAGCCCATCGGCAGAAAACGGGTGTTGGCCAGCAGTGCAGCGCTAGCTGCCAGCGCCAGGCCGCCGCCAGAAGTCAAGATGCTCAGGGCCGCGAACTGAGCAGTGCCCGACCAGACGACGGCCGACATCGAGACCGAGCGAATCGCACCGAGCAGCGGGGCGGCCAGAATGCCGAAGCTCATCCCGACAGCCGCGATGGGTAACGCGAGCGGCATGGAGGCACGCAAGCCCTCTGGCCAAGCTTTCGGCGTCCACCACATGGCTGATCGGTTCACCGCTGGCTGGCTGCTCGCAAGGCCGCGGAGACGCGCTCTGCAGCCTCGCGCCCAGCTCGCTGGGGGATCAGACCCTCCTTTGCGACACCTCTGACGCGGATCGTGGTAGTTGCCGGCGTCGTAGCAACGAGCTGCAACGTCACCACGGCCGGGTTGAGGTCCAGCACTCCAGATCCAACGACAGCGCGCAGCTCGTGCTTGTCGGCGAGCCGAGTCTCGTCGACCGGTTCACCGAGTGAAGCGAGGACCGAGGCAGCCAGGGTTAACGCATCATCCGGCGGCAGCGCGAGAACGAGCTCTATCTCGTGGACGTTCTCAAGCAGTAGCCGCGCCGCGAGCCGTGCACCAAGTCGTCCACCGCTGGCGCTCCGTAGTCCGCCGATAAGCCGACCGCTGCGCCAAGCCAGCCTGCCCAGCCGGTCGACGATGATTTCCTCTTCTTCCCCGGACACCGCTACCTCCTGGAAAGAAGATCCTAGAACCTGCCGCGTGTCGTGAACGGGTATGCGTTGGCAGCGTCATCCGAAGCCCTCGGCGCGGTCGGCGCCTGCCGATCATGGACAGCGGCAATGGACTGGTCGCGAAAGGCAGCGTGTGGGCTGTGGCAACGAATCGCTACGACCTGCCGCGTGTCGCGTACGGGGTATGTGTGGGCAGCATCATCCGAGGCGCCCGGCGCTGCCGGCGCCGACCGATCATGGCTAGCAGCATCTGCACCCGGAAGCGGTGCCCGCGATACGGCTCGAGGATCTCCAGGCAGGCGTCGTCGTCGAGTTCCTCGCCGGTCAGCGCGTAGCTGATGTCCCTGCCCACGTGATAGTCGCCGATGCTCCAGGCGTCTGGATCGCCGTGAGCGCGCTGCCGCACCTCTGCTGATGTCCACGCGCCAACGCCAGGGAAGCTGCGCAAGGCCCTATCGGCCTGATCATGCGGCCATGTCAAAGTCCGCTCGAGCGCGGCAGCCCGGGCGGCGGTACGGACCAGGGTTCGGCTGCGACGCTGCTCAACCCCAGCGGCCAGAAATCGCCAGCTCGGCACTCGCAACCAGGTCTCCGGCGTCGGCGGTAGGCACATGCCGTACGCCGCCGAGCCCGGGTCCCGCGCCGGCCCCGGGGCCGGCTCACCAAACTCACGAACCAGCAGTCGCCACGCCCGGAACGCCTCCTTGCCAGTCACCACCTGTTCGATGCACGCGGGCGCCAATGCCTCGAAGACCGCCTCAGTCCGACCGACTCGGTAATGGCTATACCGCTGCCAGGCCGCAACCAAGGGCCCATGCTTGAGTCGCGGCCGAAACCCCCGCGGATCATCTGCCGTGCCGAGCGACCGCGGCAGTTGATCAAGGCCCCATTCAGCTCCCTCACCCCACGCGCGAGCAGCCACCTCGGTGCCATTACCGATGATCTTGATCAAGGCCGGGCCCTCCGGCGTACGCGTCGCCCGTAGATACATGTCGCCAACCTGGCGGTGCGTAGGATCACCTGGGCCGCGCCGTAGCTGTGCGAAGATCGGCGCGATCATGACAGGCTGCTGCAGCCTGATGTGGCGCGTCAGCCCATTCATCTTGTCTCCGGACGCTTGATCATGAAGACGCCGTCGGGTCGCCGACGGAAGCCATTGCCAAGCAGTACCGCCTGTGATGCCACATTGTCATGATCAGTCTCGGCAACGACAATCTCGGCACCGTCCTGCCATGCCTGCTGCAAGATCAAGTCACAAGCCCGGCTCGCGACGCCGCGACCACGCCAAGCTGGCACCACGCTGTAGCCGATCTCCACAACCTTCTCCATCCCGGGCGGGCCATGGAATCCAACGTCGCCAACCACCACACCATCAACAACGATCTGATGTACCCACCAGGCCGGTGGGTCCTCGACTGCGCCGGTGATCGCCCCATGCGCGGCGATCACCATGGCTATCGCATCGAGGCTGTCAGGCAACGGATACTCGGGATGCCAAGCAGGCTGTAGGTCTTCGACAGACCCAACTTGCAGTCCGCCAGCAAGCATCCGCCGTGCCATAGTCAGCGACAGCGGCATGAGCCTCACGTCGTAAGCCGTACTCAATCTTCGGTGGCTTGCGGCCATGGGTTCTTCCTGCAAGCCCCGAGGCCCTTGGTCTGCTGCATCATCACCGGCGCAAGCCTCCCCGGGCCGGGGCAGTCCACGTGATGCTTGCCTAGGGCATGCCCGAACTCATGATTAACCAGATAACGGCGGTAGTTGGTCAGGTCAGATCCGTACGAATCGACGCCGAGTAGCCACCGCTTGGCGTTGAGTACGACTCGGTTGCCGTTCTGGCAGGACACCTCGCCACGGGTCAGGTACGGCGCGCACAGCCGATCGGTGGTATCCGGTGTCACGATGTAGGCGTGCAGCGTGGCGGACTGCCCAACCGGCGTCAGCTCAAACCGCCAGCGACCTGTATCGCGCCAGCTTCGCTTGTCGTCGAGGATCCCCTGGATCAAAGCCGCGGCCTTGTCGGGATCGATGGACAATCCCTTCTCAACCCGTACGTCATAACGGATCAAGCCCCCGGCCGAGGTCGTCGGTCGGACTGACTTGCCGGCCGCCTGGTACGTCCCGGGCCCGCTCGCCGGTACCTCCACTTTCTGCAGGCTCTTGGCCTTGCGCTTTGCCTGCAACTTGGCCGGCTTGACGCTCGGACTTGCCTCCGTGGTGGGGTCGATGCTCATTGACGGTTCTGAGGGCGCCGCTGCTGCAGTCGTCGATGGACCGGCAGGGATGCCGGTTAGCGGGCCGGTAATCCCGGCGACGAGATTGGTCTCCGCAAGAATCGTCGGCACCGTCCTCAGACAGAGCCCGATAATGCCGAGGCCGATGATCCCAGCAATCAGTCCAATAGCGCTGCGTTTAGACGTGGTGCGGCGGTGTTGCGTTGCTCGGCCAATGGAACCGGAGGGGTCTGACCGGACACGCCGGGGATGACGTGAGTTAGATTGTGTGTTCAGTTCGCTCCTGGATGCCTGGCGGGCCACTGCGCGATGCGGCAGCATGCCGTCGCGACTCGCCCCAGGAAGCTGACTCACGGGGACTAAGACTAGGCGGCAACGTGGCTCACTCGCACTCCAGCAGAGAACGTCTTTCAAATAGTGGCCAGCAACCGCTGGGAAATCCCGAATTGCGCCGCCACCAACGCGCCCTGCGCATCTTGATTGTGGTGCTGATCCCGTTGGCGATTTGGACCATCGTCGGTTTGGTTGTCTTCTGGCCGGGCGACACCTCGCGTCACGTGAATGCCGACGTTGCCGGCTACAGCGTTCCAGGGGTCACGTATCCGTCCGCTCGGGTCACAGAAGTTAGAGACATCTCATGTGAGGGCTTGTCGGGGTCGACGCCAGGTGCGAGCAATGCCCGATGCGCTGACGTAACAGCTCAATTGCTCGACGGCGACGAGAAGGGCAAAACCGTCACGGTGCCCGTAACCGCCGCAATCTACTCATCAGGGATCAAAGGCGATCAGGTCATCAAGCTGGTACGGATACCGCCGTCGGCTGACCAGCCGGCCCAATACCAGTTTTCTGATTTCGAGCGACGTATCCCGCTGCTGGTGGTTGGGTTGCTCTTCGCCGTCGCGGTGGTCGTGGTTGCCCGCTGGCGAGGCTTCGCCGCGCTGATCGGGCTGGGATTCGCCGGCTTCATCCTGGTCGCGTTCATGTTTCCAGCGCTGATTGCCGGAACCAACCCGATCATGGTCGGGCTGGTCGGTTCGTCGGCGATCATGTTCGTGGCCTTGTATGCGGCGCATGGTTTCAGCGCCCGAACGACCACCGCGCTCGTGGGAACCCTCTTCGGGTTGATCTTGATCGCATTGCTCGGCTACCTCGCTATCAAGTGGGCGCATGTTACCGGGGTGGCAGCGGAGGACGACTACGTCTTGGCGGCCTCCGCGCCGGATCTCCGGCTTACCTCGGTGGTGATCTGCGGGATCATCGTCGCCGGTCTCGGGGTTCTCAACGACGTGACGATCACCCAGGCGTCCGCGGTCTGGGAGCTGGCCGATCAGGGCGCGAGTCGGAAGCATCTGTTCTCTCGTGCTATGCGGATCGGCCGTGATCACATTGCCTCCACCGTGTACACGATCGCCTTTGCGACAGCTGGGACATCGCTCGGCGTGTTCTTGTTGATCAAGATCAATAGCCGGCCGCTGCTCGATGTGTTGATGACGGAACGGTTTGCCGCCGAGGTGTTGGGCATTTTGGTGGCCTCGATCGGGCTTGTCTTGGCTGTGCCGCTGACCACCGCCATAGGCGTGGCCGTGGTACGCGCCAGCGGAGGTAGTCAGCGTCCCGGTCGTACGACTGGCACGACTCGGACCGCTGACACGACTCGGACAGCTGGGATGGCCCGTACGCCCCGGCCGGCGACAGCCAAAGAGCCTCTGCCATCGAAGGAGCCGGTACCACCACAGGGGAAACCGGTTCCCGCTCCAGAGCCGACCACCGTTGAGCTGGCCCCAGCGAGCCGCCGACCCCAGCCGGCCGTATCGAACCGGAGCGAAACGGTTGTGCCGGAAAGCCAGGGCAAGCGTCGCTGGTCGCGCCGTCACGCCGAAGATGACTTCGGCGACTTCACTTATCTGCACGATCCAGACGAAACCGACCCTGGGTTGCCCGAATCCCACGGCCGCCGGGCCCTCTAGCGGACTTCTCGCGTCTCCCTGAGCAAACTGGGTCCAGGTCCCGGCGCCGTGCCATTGGGTGAGCAGGCACCCGCGTTATCCATCTTGGGCCGTCTAGCGTGTCCCTGAAGCGGCCCAGAGACACGTGTTAGCCATCTTCAGACGCGAAACGCGGCACCGAACTGTGCGATCCGGCCGCCGTCTGCTCAGCTCCCGCGAGTAACCAGCTCTGCACAGTTTTCTGACGGTCTACATAGGTTGCAACCTGTGCAGAGCGAGGGGAACCTACGTGCACGTAGGTTTCACCCCACCGATGGAGTTTGAGCGCTTGAGTTCAAGTTCACTTTAGGTTGAATACTGGGAGGCATGCAACATGCACTGATCACAGGGGCCTCCGTCGGGCTGGGACGCGCTTTGGCCTTCGAGCTGGCTCGTCGCGGCTGGAGTCTCACCATTGATGCCCGACACCCCGAACCGCTGGCGAGTACGGCGCAGGCTTTGTCTGAGCTCACGACAGTTCGGGCCATTCCTGGCGATATCGGCGATCCGGAGCATCGAGAGGAACTGCTCGCTGCCACCGCCACGGTAGGGAAGCTGGACCTGGTGATCAATAACGCAAGTGATCTCGGCGGATCACCGTTGCCCAGGCTTCGCGATCTTGAGCCAACCGCATACGAGCAACTGCTGCGCATCAATGTTGTCGCCCCACAGCAGTTGATCCGCGCCGTCCTGCCTCAGCTGAAGCCGCGCGCTGTGATTACGAACGTGTCGTCCGATGCCGGTGTCGATCATTATGAAACCTGGGGGGGTTACGGCTCCAGCAAGGCGGCCCTGGATCACCAGACGCTGACCTGGGCGGCCGAGGAGCCGGACTTCACCTGGTACAGCCTCGACCCGGGCGACATGCGTACCGCCATGCATCAGGCGGCATTTCCGGGGGAGGACATTAGCGATCGGCCTGAGCCGGAAACGGTTACCCC
>DATLQC010000075.1:0-11162 GCA_035535395.1 Propionibacteriaceae bacterium
ATCATGAACGCAGCCAATCCGCCGGCGTCGCTGGTGCTCTGGGGCCACTATCACGCTCAATCCGGTCCGCGGGTGATCACGCACGAGGACGGCTCCTGGACAGTCGGCATGCAAGAGGGGACCGCCGGGGGCGTCCGGCAGCCGACGTTCACATCGTTTAGCACGCCTTTTTCGCCACCGCTCATCAGCGCGGATGTGTACTTCTATTTCCGCGACAACGCCACCGGCCTGATCACCGGCGTGCAGCCGGTGCACTTCCAACCCAATGCGAAGGTTGTGATCGAAGACCGCATTGCGACCGGAAATCTTGCCAACCTGCCGCCGGAAACCCGAGTCAGACTGGGCGGCGGCTCCGCGACTCCCAGCGTGGAGGCGTCACGCTGAACGCAGGTCGCAGCTAGGATCGCAGCGGCCGTTGGATGGCTGGCCCCCGTAGCCCAAATGGCAGAGGCAGGCGGCTTAAACCCGCTCCAGCATGGGTTCGAATCCCATCGGGGGCACTGTATTGGATTGCCTCGCTCGCCAAGCTCGCTGTGTCTAATGGCTCGCTTCGCTCGCTGCGATGTTCGCCGGGAGCCGCCGTCATCGTTGTCGCTCGGGGACGAAAAGCGTGTCCCGTCACTCCGCCTCAGCACGGCGGCGCGCGATCCGGGATTGGATTGCCTCGCTCACTGGCGCTCGCTTCGCGCTGTAAACCAAGGCGTTTTTCCGCACAAGGCGATGAATGCAGCTCGGACCGGACACATTCGCTCCTCATATGCGGCCTTGTGCGGAGAACGGCTGCTGCAGAGTCCGCCTCACAACATCACAGCTTCTTCAAAGCCTGGAAGAAAGGCTGGTCGTCCTTCGTTCACCTAAACTGATTCCAGTGCGCCATCCGAGGCGCCTGACCAGGAGGACAAATACATGTTGCGCAGTTCGAACCCGATCCTCTCCAAGCAGGACGCGTTCACACCCGCAGCACCGCAGTACAACCAGAACCCCTACAACCAGCCACAAGCAGGTTACGGACAGTACCCTGCGCCCGGCTACCCACAGGCACCGGTGGAGCCGCTCGAGGGTCGGATGACGTTTGACGATGTCGTCACCAAGACAGCGCTCACCATGGGCGTTCTCATCATCGCGGCTGCGTTGGCGTGGATGTTCGTACCAGCCTCCCTTTACTTCCCGTTGCTGATCGGCTCCGGGTTGATTGGCTTCATTGTCGTCATGATCGTTGCCTTCCGGCGGAAGGTGCAACCGGGACTCGTGCTGCTCTACGCCGCCATTGAAGGCATCTTCATCGGCATGATCAGCAAGTTTTTCGAAACCATGTACAGCGGCATCGTGGTTCAGGCTGTGATCGGTACGTTCGCCGCAGCTGCCGTCACCTTGGCGGCGTACAAGTTCTTCAACATCCGGGTTACGCCGAAGTTTCAGAAGGTCGTGATCATTGCCACCATCGCTTTCGCGGTGGCCTGCCTGATCAACTTCCTCTTCGCCTTGGCCGGCATCAACGTGGGATTGCGCGACGGCGGTACGGGTCCGATCAGCCTGCTGGCGGTCGCTTTTTCGCTGCTTGGTGCCGTGCTGGCTGTGCTGAACCTGGTGCTGGACTTTGACTACATCGAGCAGGGTGTCGCCATGGGCGCGCCGGCGAGTGAGTCGTGGCGCGGCGCCTTCGGGCTAACCGTAACCATGGTCTGGCTGTACATCGAGATCCTGCGGCTGCTGTCCTACATACGCAGATAGTCAGCGGATTGAGGGCCGCGCTTCCAACCGGAAGCTGCGGCCCTCACTTGCTTCTACCCCCGTAGAGTCGTGAGCGTGGAGTACGTCAACTCGCTGATCGAGCTCGTCGGCCATACGCCGCTGCTCAGACTGTCTCGGGTCACCGATGGCGTTATGCCACTGATCCTGGCCAAGGTCGAGTACCTCAATCCTGGCGGTTCGGTCAAGGATCGAATTGCCCTCAAGATGATCGAGGCCGCCGAGCGGGAGGGCAAGCTCAAGCCGGGCGGCACGATCGTGGAGCCCACTAGCGGCAACACTGGCGTAGGACTGGCCATGGTTGCGCAAGCCAAGGGCTACTCCTGCGTGTTCGTCTGCCCGGACAAGGTCAGTGAGGACAAGCGCAACGTTTTGGCTGCGTACGGCGCACGAGTGGTCGTCTGTCCGACCGCTGTGGAGCCTGAACACCCTGACTCTTATTACTCGGTCTCCGACCGGCTGGTACGTGAGATAGAGGGAGCCTGGAAACCCGACCAATACAGCAACCCGAGCAATCCGGCGAGCCACTACGAAACAACTGGTCCCGAGATCTGGCAGCAGACCGACGGCAAGATCACCCATTTCGTTACCGGCATCGGTACCGGCGGCACCATCAGCGGAGCGGGCCGCTATCTCAAGGAAGTCTCCGAGGGACGCGTCAAGATCATTGGCGCGGACCCGTCGGGTTCGGTCTACTCCGGCGGTACTGGGCGTCCCTACCTGGTAGAGGGCGTTGGGGAGGATTTCTGGCCGGCGAACTACGATCCGAGCATCGCTGACCGGGTGATCGAAGTTTCCGATGCCGACTCCTTCGCGATGGCACGCCGACTGGCCTGCGAGGAGGCGCTGCTCGTGGGCGGATCCTCGGGAATGGCAGCGGCGGCGGCAATCCGGCTGGCGCATGAGCTCGACGATGCCGATGCGGTGATCGTCGTGCTGCTGCCAGATTCCGGCCGCGGCTACCTCACCAAGGTCTTTAGCGATGCCTGGCTGACGCGCTACGGCTTCGCGCCCAAGCCTGACCAATTCGTCCGAGTGGTCGGGGACGTGCTTCGTGAAAAGTCAGGTGATTTGCCGTCCCTGGTTCACACGCACCCGAACGAGACCATCGCCGAAGCCGTCGCGATCATGCGGGAATACGGCGTCAGCCAGATGCCGGTGGTTCGGGCCGAGCCGCCGGTAATGGCCGCCGAAGTCGTGGGTGCGGTCAGCGAGCGAGGCCTCCTGGCTGCGTTGTTCAGTAGCCACGTACGACCGGCAGACGCGGTGGCGAAGGTGATGGAGGAATCGCTTCCGATGCTCGGAGTGACGGAGCCAGTTGGCGACGCGGTCGAGGTACTGAGGAGCTGCGACGCACTGCTGGTGCTGGACGACGGCAAGCCCGTCGGCGTCTTGACACGTCAAGACCTACTTAGCGACATCAATATCTCCTAGCGACTCCGACCAAGATCAGGGTTCTTCCAGCAGCTCGGCTAGTACCAGTTGCCAGTTCTGCGTCCACGACACCGAGCGCCAAGAGTCCAGCGGTACCCACTGGGCGGATTCGGTGGTGCCACCCTGATCGAGCACCACGGGATCGGTGGGGTGTGGACAGCTTGCGCGATAGATCAGCCGTACTGCATGGAAATCCTCGATAGTCCCGTACGGGCTGCGCCCTACCCAGTGCGAGGTCTGCACTTTGATCAGCTCGCCAAGAATAATCTCCTGCGAAGTTTCCTCGGCGACCTCGCGGAGCACGGCAAACCTCGGCGGCTCATGATCATCAAGGCCGCCGCCTGGCATACCCCATCGGCCGGTGACGGCGGTTCGGCCGGAGTACTCGGTCGCCAGCAGGCCACGACTCGAGGTCACTACTGCGTACGCCGCGAAACGTTGCCGGACAGCCGGTCGTACCTGCTCACTGAGTACCAGCCCGGCATCGCGTCCTTGGCGGCGCACCAGCGGACGCGGTTCGTCGCCCACCGGACGTACCAGCAGCCGAAGAACTAGATCGCCAGAGCTCGCGCGGTTGGCGTCCAGGGGGCGGACGACGAGGTAGCCGCGGTCGTACGCAAGCACGTCAGGGTCGGCACCGTGGTCGAGGAGTACCTCGAACGCGTGCCCACCCTGCTCTGTAACGCCGACGACCAGCATCTGGTCATCATGGCGCAAAGGCTGCGAGTGTCGGGAATCGCAGATTCCTCGCGCGATGCCCGAGCAGCCTTAAGTCAAAAACTCAAATCAAAAGTTGTCGCCTCAAGTGCGGCCGTCGACGTAGCGCTGGACGGTCGGACCGATCTCGGCCACCAGATCATCTGTCTGCCGATTCACCAGCGCCGGCAGTCGCAGCACGTAGCGGCCGATCACGAGCCCCAGAACCTGGGACGCAACGAGGCCTGCACGTCTGTTGGCCTCCTCTGGTGGGAGATCGTCTTGGCGCAGCACGCGGCCGATGACCTCGAGAGTGAGGAACTCACCGACTGACCGAGTGAGGCCGGGATCGGTCAAGGCTGTGCGTATCGCGGCGACCAGAGATGGCTGAAGCTCCGAATCCCAGACACCCAGCACGGTCTGGACAAGCCGCTTCCCAAGATCAGCTCTGTCACCGGCGGCCACGTGCTCGAGCACTTGCGGAAAGCCAAGCGGTAGCGCGACGGTGGCGAGAAAAAGCTGTTGCTTGCTTTCGAAGTAGTGGTGGATCAAGGCGGCATCCACCCCGGCTTCCGATGCAATGCCGCGCATCGAGGCACCTGCGAAACCCTTGGCTGCAAACGCATGACGCGCGGCCGCAATGATCTGGCCGCGGGTGTCCTGGTTGCCAGGACGCCGGCCAACCTTCGGCTCTCGCGGCGCGGCCACAGTTCCTCCTTGACGCAAGCCGTCGGACGACATCGCTGCGGATTCCAAGTCTGACAGGTCACCTGGTGCGCTCCGGTAGCGTTGGGCGGCGTGCGGAGTAATCGAGTCGCTCGATGATCGATGCGCTGGCATATTCCGTCGTTGCACTCGCGAGCGTGGCCGTCATCTGGGGCATCCTGACCGCAATCGTCAACAAGCCGCCGGGCAAGGCACAGCTGCTTTACGCCGCGGGCCTTGAGGCCGTCACCGTAGTCCAGTCGATCATCGCCGCCGCCAAGATCATTGGCGGCTTTCGACCGGTCGAGCTGGCGACCACGATTGGCTACCTGATCGGCATTGTGATCTTGATACCGATCGCGTGGTTTTGGGCAAATGTGGAGCGCAACCGCTTCTCAGGAGTCGTGCTTGCCGTGGCAGCCCTTGCCGTCTTCGCCATGACCCTTCGACTGCTCATGTTGTGGACACCAGCCGGATGACTGACGTGCACGCACAGCCCACAGGCTCCACCGGTCCCAGCTCCACTGGCCCTAGCACGAACAGCGGCGCGGGCCGCGTGCTCGTTGCCGTCTACGGGATCTTCGCTCTCGCGGCGACCGCACGCGCGAGCGTCCAACTGCTCACAAGGTTCGATGAGGCGCCACTGGCCTATCTGCTATCCGCAATTGCTGGTCTCATCTACATCATCGCCACGATCACGCTCGCACGCGGCACCCGTGCTTCGCGGCGTCTGGCGCTCGTCGCGATCATCATCGAGCTGGTGGGAGTGGTTACCATCGGCACTCTGAGCGTCCTCGATCCCGAGGCTTTTCCGCGAGCCACGGTGTGGTCGATCTACGGGATCGGCTACGGCTTCGTTCCGCTAGTGCTACCGATCTTGGGCCTGGCTTGGCTCTGGCACACAAGACCCGTCAACGACTGACGAGGAGATCATCCGGCGCGAAGACGCGCAGCTCGACGTCGTTCGCGAAATGCACTGGCCACATGGACACACCCAGCTGCTGAGCTGCCGAAGTGAGGCCGCGCGCCCAAGTGCGATCCGCATTGTTCATCGGGTCGCGGCCAGGTCGGGTCAGCATGAAGGCGACGGATCCGCCAGCGCCACGGCGTCCAACGATGTGCTCGCACATTTCCAGCAGCGGCTCACACATGTTGGCAGTCGCCACGCGTGGGATCTCCTCAATCTGAATGACCTCCGCTCTCATCCTGTCGTTGGGCTGGATCAAGCCGATCCAAAGCCGCGGTTGGCTAAAGCCAAGCGGGCTCATGAGGGTGCGCCAATGTAGGCAGAGGTCCTGGGAATTGCGGATTCGCGGCATTTCGTGCGAAGGCCGCAGGGTTGGGATATCGGTCATGCGACAACGCTGCTGCGAGCTTGGCCGCACATGCATGAGATGCGCTGCGCTGTCCCCAGAATCTGTGGATAGCTAGCTAGCCGGCGGGGCTCACGAGATCGGAATACTCAGGATGCCGTTCCATCCAGCCTCTGATAAAGGGACACAGCGCACGTACGCGCAAGCCACGAGCCCGGGCGTCGTCGAGGGCATACCTCGCAATGGCGCCGCCGACTCCCTGCCCCTCATACTTCTGAGCTACCACGGTGTGCAGGAAGACGATGGTGTCGTCTGCTAAGTCGTACTCAGAGACGCCTGCCAGCGCACCGTTGATTCGCGCTTGGTATCGGCTTACCAGCGGATTGTCCTCGACAGTCACACTCATGATTGCCAACTGTGCCAGACAGCGACTGACACGCGTTGTCGGCAAGCTATCTGGCCCGCGTTCACCGGCCACGGATATGCTGCCGATCAAGGCGGGCAGTCCAAGATTTTGGGCAATGCTCGCGCAAAGACGCTCGCAGTTCGAATTAAGCTCGCGGTCGGAGAGATGTGAAATACAACGAGGGAGCCCAACTCGATCCGTCACAGATGGGTGGCGGTCGGGGTAGCGGCGGGAAGATCGCTATCGGCGGTGGCGCGGGCCTGATCGTGCTGCTGCTTGCGTTGTTCTTTGGCATAAACCCCGGCGACGTTCTCGGCGGCGCTCCACCGGCCCAACCCCAGCAGTCTGGTGCGGCGACTCCGTTCGCGCAATGCACGCGCGGCTCAGACATCAACGCTAATCGCGACTGCCGTTTCGTTGCGTATACGAACTCGATCCAGGACTACTGGAACGACACGGTGCAGGGCTACCAGGTCATCAAGGTCGAGACCTTTAGCGGCAGTATCAACACCGCCTGTGGGCATGCGACCTCAGCGGTTGGGCCGTTCTATTGTCCCGCCGACACGACGGTGTACCTCGATCTCGGATTCTTCGATCAGCTGACCGGCCAGCTTGGCGCCCAAGGCGGCGATGCCGCCGAGGCGTACGTGCTGGCGCACGAGTTCGGCCATCACATCCAGAACCTGACGGGCACCATGCGGCGCGTCCAGAGCAGCGGACAGGGAGCTGGACCTTCGTCGCCAGGCGTGCGGCTGGAGCTGCAGGCCGATTGCTATGCCGGAGTGTGGTTCAGGCATGCGTCGGAGGATCCGCAGAGCCCGATCACCGAAGTAACCCAGGAGGATCTCGACCGAGCGGTGGATGCCGCGCAGGCCGTTGGCGATGACCGAATCCAGCAGAAGATGCAGGGTCAGGTTTCACCGGAAACCTGGACCCACGGCTCGGCTGCGATGCGCCGCCAATGGCTTGCCCAGGGCTTCAACACCGGCGACCCGAACAAGTGCGACACCTTCGCCAAAAACGCCCTCAGCTAAGCCGTGCCGGAACGTTCTGTAGTCGTCACAGGCGCGTCAACCGGCATTGGCCGTGCGACAGTACATGAGTTGGTCAGTGCTGGATTCCATGTGTTCGGCACCGTACGCCGAGAGGCCGATGCAGAGAATCTGCGGCAACAGTTCCCGGAAACTGTGACGCCGTTGCTCATGGACCTGCTCGAGGAGGATTCGGTACGCGCTGCCGGTGAGGTGGTCAAGGCTGCTGGGCCGCTGTTTGGCCTAGTCAATAACGCAGGCGCGGCCCTTCCTGGCCCGCTCGAGACCATCCCGATTGAGGTGTTCCGGCGCCAGATCGAGATCAATCTGACGGCACAGCTGCTCGTCACTCAGGTGATGTTGCCAGCGCTGCATCGCTCTGCCGACGAGATGGGCGGCGCGCGGATCATCATGATCGGCTCTATTGGCGGCCGACTCTCCGGACCGATGCTCGGCGGGTACGGCGCCGCCAAGCATGGCCTCGCCGGGTTGAGCAGCTCGTTGCGCGCTGAACTTGCACCGTTCAAGATCAAAGTCTTGCTGATCGAGCCCGGCGCGATCGCTACACCAATCTGGGATCGCGGCCGGGTTGCCGGAGAAGAGCTGCAGGTAGGCGATGTCGAGACGTACGCACGCTATGCCGATCAAATCGCGGCGACAACTGAGATGGCTCGGCGGCTCGCTCGTTCCGGACTGGATCCCTCAGTGCCGGCCAAGCTCATTCTCAAGGCGCTGCAGAGCGACAATCCACCACCGCGACAAGTACTCGGCCGGGAGGCGAAGGTGATAGCCGCGATGGTCCGGCTGCTGCCGTATCGGGCGCTCTACGGCCTTACCAGGGCAAGAGCACGGGTGCGGGCCTGACTGGCCGGACTCAGTTGCAGGTCACTCCGGTCGCATGCACCGGGCAGTATCCGAAAGGATTCTTTTCTAGGTACTGCTGGTGATAGTCCTCGGCATAGTAGAAATCGCTGGCAGGTGCGATCTCGGTGGTGATCCGCCCGTAACCCGCCCGACTGAACTCGGTCTGGAACTGATCGCGTACTCGCTCGGCTGTCGCTAGCTGTTCCGGTGAGGTGACATAGATCGCCGACCGGTACTGGGTCCCGACATCATTGCCCTGCCGCATTCCCTGCGTGGGATCGTGATCCTCGAAGAAGATCTTGAGCAGCTTCTCATAGCTGACCTTGGCCGGGTCGTAACACACCTTCACGGTCTCGGTGTGACCGGTGCGGGCGCTGCAAACCTCCTCGTAACTGGGGTTCGGAGTAAAACCACCCGCATAGCCAACCGCCGTGTTCGTGACTCCCGGCGTATTCCAGAACAGCTTCTCAGCACCCCAGAAGCAACCAAGGGCGAAGTAGGCGACCTCAGAGCCCTCTGGCACTTGTTGCACCGGGATGCCAAAGATCTCGTGGAAAGTGGGATTCACCAGGACCGATGTACTGCGGCCTCGGAGTGCCTGATCGGGCTCAACAAGCGTCGTCTTCGTGCGCGAGAACAACATGTGATTCAGTCTGCCTTTCTGCACCGCCGTTCGGAACAGCGGTCGCACTTACGCAACGCTGACCCAGCCTCGGGATGTTCCGCCTGACTGAGCGTCGGGCGCGGCGGGCGTACGCTGGCCTCTTGTGACTATCACGCAGGGCTTCTCGACTCGGGCGATCCATTCCGGACAGGATCCGGATTCTGCGGTCGGCTCGGTCGTGCCACCGATTTACGCCACCTCCACATTCATCCAGGACAAGGTGGGGGAGGCACGCGGTGGTTATGAGTACTCTCGTTCCTCCAACCCGACGCGTACTGCCCTGGAGGAGTGCATGGCGGCGCTCGAGGGCGGCAAGCACGGTTTGGCTTTTGCGAGCGGCCTTGCGGCCGAGGACACCCTGCTGCGGACGATCGCCTCGCCAGGAAGCCATTTCGTGGTGCCAGATGACGCCTACGGCGGCACGTTTCGGCTCTTCGCCCGGGTCCATCAGCGTTGGGGGATAGCTGCTGATCCGGCGCATCTGACCCATCTCGACTCGGTCGCCGCGGCGATTACCCCGGGAGAAACCAAGGCGGTCTGGATTGAAACGCCCACCAATCCGTTGCTGAACATCGCCGACATTGCCGCGATTGTCGACTTGGCACACGCAGCGGATGCGCTCGTCATTGTCGACAACACGTTTGCCACGCCCTATCTTCAGCAGCCGCTTGAGCTGGGCGCGGACGTGGTGGTGCATTCGACAACGAAGTATTGCGGGGGACACTCCGACATCATTGGCGGCGCACTGGTAGTCAACGACGACGAGCTGGCCGAGCAGCTGAGGTTCCATCAGAACGCGATTGGCGGCGTGGCCAGCCCATTCGACTGCTGGTTGGTGTTACGCGGCCTGCGGACGTTGGCGGTGCGGATGGACCGACACTGCGACAACGCCGAGCAGGTAGCGGCCTTTCTGGATGATCATGCACGGGTAGCCGAGGTCTACTTTCCAGGGCTCGACGCACATCCTGGACACGACCTGGCTAAACGGCAGATGCGCCGGTACGGCGGGATGGTGAGCTTCCGGGTGGTTGGTGGCGAGGAGGCGGCCCTGCGGGTTTGTGAAAGCACCTCAGTGATCATCTTGGGGGAGTCCCTCGGTGGCGTGGAGTCCTTGATTGAGCATCCTGCCAAAATGACTCACGCGTCCGTTGCTGGCACTCAGTTGGAAGTGCCCGGAGATCTGATCCGACTGAGCGTGGGCATTGAGGACATCGAGGACTTGATCACCGACTTGGACGAGGCACTCGGCTAAGCCCTGAAAACGTATCGCCATCGCTTCCGCGTCCGACTCAGATCGATCGGTTCGCTATCGCTCCTGTTGCAAAATCAGGGCTTGGCTCTAGCGCCCAGTTGACCGGCTCCCCGCCGGCTTGGACCAGGAAATCGTTGGCACGGCTGAATGGACGCGATCCGAAGAACCCCGCAGTTGCGGACAACGGCGAGGGGTGGGCGCTCGCGACGTAAGGCACTGAACCCAGCATGGGGATGAGTGACTGTGCATCACGTCCCCACAAGATGGCAACCAGCGGGCCACCACGAGCGACCAACGCCTCAATGGCCCGCTGGGTCACTTGCTCCCAGCCCTTGCCGCGATGCGATCCGGAGCGACCGGGCTGCACGGTCAGCACCCGATTGAGCAGTAGCACACCTTGCTGAAACCAGGGCGTGAGATCGCCGCTCGCCGCTGGACGGATGCCGAGATCTGCCTGGAGTTCGGCATAGATGTTCTGCAGCGACCGTGGAATCGGGCGGACGTGGGACGCCACCGAGAACGACAGACCCACCGGATGCCCCGGAGTGGGATAGGGGTCTTGCCCGACGATAAGAATCTTCACCTGGCTGAGCGGCCGGCTGAAGGCACGCAGCACATGCTCACCGGCCGGCAGGTATTGCCGGCCAGCGGCCAACTCGGCCCGTAAGAAAGCACCCATCGCCGCGATCGTTGCCGCGACCGGCTGCAGCGCCTCAGCCCAGTCAGGGCTGACCAGCTCACTCAATGGACGTGGACTCATGCATATCCCCCTTCGACGGCCCTCGCCTGGACGTCCCACCCTCGGACCACACTGCGTGATCTCGAGGCATCCGCCACGACAGCGCAGCCGCCACGAGCATCAAGGCGGCTCCGGCGCCGAACGCGGCCGGATACGACTAGGTGTCCGCCAGCAGGCCGGCGACTAGCGGCCCGATGATCGCCACCATGTCAGAACACATCGAGAAGACCGCGACCGCTGTGCCACTCCGACTTCCTGCCGCATCGCCGACGGTCGCGGCAGGTGCGGTGCCCAAGAAGGCTGAGGCGA
>DATLQC010000076.1:0-5969 GCA_035535395.1 Propionibacteriaceae bacterium
GCCCTTTGCGGATCGAATCATCTGTGATTCCTTTCGTTGTGCCTCGGGCTATGCCGGGAGGCGTGAATGTGTGAGCGGAGCTCACGACGAACGTAAGCAGTGAGGAAGGTTCCGGGCTAGAAACGAGGCGAGATCGTCGCCTACACGTGATGCGCGAGCCCGTGGTGACGGCGGAGATTGGTGTCTGGTTTCGAACACCGCAGGCAGAGGCGCACTGTTTGCTGAGCGATCGTACAAAGAATCGGTGAGACGCCGGTTGAGACACACGCAGGATCATCCGACGCGCTCGAGCCGAGACTCGAAACGCAGCTTCGGGTGGGCTGCTCATTGAGCTGACCTCCAGTGTCAAAGGTCGGCGCCCGTGCCGACGCGCCCTAGCGTCGCGTATTCACTGAAAGGTTGTCAAGACTTTGTTCTAACATTCTTACTTGGTGCTGACTTGGGATAACAGCTAAGTAAGAGCAACAAGTTGCTATTTGGCGTATTTAGCCAGCCCTGAAGTGTCCCCCCGAGCGATGTCAGAGAACATCGCCTTGGACCTAGCCGGATCCCACAAAACGGCCGAGCCAACAGGTGTCGAGGCACCTGTACTGGACATGGGCACAGTCAGTGTCAGCCCATCCCCGCCAGATACTCGCTTCATGGCGTAAGCCAGCCAGAGTGCCTCTGGCAATGAGGTGTCGCGGCCGAGCTTGATCGCCTCCGCAACGGCCATATTGAACTTCCAGTAACGCACCGGGTTCAGCACGGTGGCCGGCGACGCTGCCTTGCTCGCAACAGCCGCCAGCATCTCGCGCTGCCGCTTCACCCGACCAAGATCACCGAGCGGGTCAGCCTTGCGCATCCGGACATAGCCGAGGGCCTCGGTGCCATTCAGCGTCTGGCAACCTGTCGGCAGATCGATATGGCTGTCGTGGTCGTTGATCGCGCTCGGCAGGCACATGCGAATGCCGCCGAGGGCGTCGATGATGTTGACGAAGCCGCCGAACCCGATCTCCATATAGCCGTCCATTCGCAAGCCGGTGTTCTGTTCCACCGTCTGCACCAGCAGCTCAGGACCACCGAAGGCGTACGCTGCGTTGATCTTGTTCTTACCGTTCTTGGGAATGTCAACGTAGGAGTCACGCGGCACCGAGATCAATGCCGGCTTCCCACCAGGAGGCAGGTAAACGATCATGATCGTGTCCGTACGCTGACCGCCGGTGCTGCCAGTTCCCAGTCGCTTCTGCTCAGCCTTGCTGAGACCAGCCCGAGAGTCCGAGCCAACGAGCAGGAATGTCTTTCCTGGTTGATCAGCCGGCCGCTGTCCGGCGGGAGCCGCGTCCACGCGGACTATTTGTGTCCAGGCATACGCGGGCACGCCCACCAGCCACAAGATCAGCAAGAGCAGCAAGATCAAAAGCACCCGGAAGAAGTTCCGGACCGGGTGCCGCCGCTTCGCGGGCTTAGGTTGTGGTGCTGCCGGCCGGGCTCGGTTCCCAGGTCCACGAGGTGGGCCAGCGGGTGGCCCCCCGGGCCTAGGCGGCGCTGTTTGGTATCCGCTCGGGCTGGTCGGAGGGTAGGGCGCGCCGCTCTGTGGCGAGTCTGGTGCAGGCCCTGACGGGTTTGGCATCACGCGGGTGCGCTCGGGCTGCGCCTGTTGGCGCTCGCGCCCGTACAGCCAGTCCAGATCCTCGTCACGGCCCGAAGACATATCGCAAAGGTACCTGGGCGCTTACGACGAGAGCCGTCAGCGGAGTGGGGGCTTGTCGGCGTGCCTTCAGCAATGAAACAACACAAACCGCAGATACTGGCATGGTTCTTCCCCGATTTCTTCCCCGAGAGGCACACCACGTTGCCTAAGCCTCAAATGCGAAGCGAACGCATCAAACGCCGCCGCGGCCTGACATTGCTGGCCATGTCCCTGGTGTTACCCGGCTCCGCGCAGCTGGTCGCCGGCAACCGGCGGATTGGTCGTCTGGCGCTTCGAGTCTGGGCGGCCCTCGGGTTTGTCGCGCTGCTGGCCGGTCTACTGGCGCTCATTAGCCCGAAGCTTGTGCTTTCCATGATCACCTTCGGCCCGACCCTGACGGCGATGCAGGTTGGGCTCATCACACTCGGGTTGGGCTGGGCTGCGCTCATTGTCGACGCCTGGCGGCTGGGGCATCCACAAGAACTAGGGCGCTCCGGCCAGCTGATCTTCTCGGTGGTAGGCCTAGCACTGGCCTTCACGATCTTCGGAAGCTTCATCGCAGTTGCCTCGATGGCTTCGGCGCAACATGCCCTGACGACCACCGTCTTCTCCGGCGGCGGTGACCAGGCTGCCGAGCATGGGCGCTTCAACATCTTGCTCATGGGTGGTGATGCAGGACGGGATCGCGTAGGGCTACGGCCGGACAGCATGACTGTGGCGAGCGTGGACGCCGAGACCGGCCGGCCAGTGTTGATCAGTTTGCCTCGCAATCTGCAGTTCGCGCCGTTCCCCAGCAGCTCACCACTGCATGATCGGTTTCCACACGGCTTTCACTGTTCCGATGGCTCTTGCATGCTGAACGCGATCTACACGTACGCGTCCGAACATCGCAATCTCTATCCGGGAGTAGCGAATCCCGGCGCCCAGGCAACCAAGGAGGCGGTCGAGGGCGCTACCGGGCTCAAGATCAACTATTGGGTGCTGATTGATCTGAAGGGCTTTGAGTCACTGGTCGACTCGGTTGGTGGCATCACCATGGATGTCTACCGCCGGGTCCCGATCGGTGGTGGAAGCAGCAAGATCTACGGCTACGTGCAGGCCGGCAAGAACCGGCATCTGAACGGTTTCGAGGCCTTGTGGTTCGCCCGATCGCGCTCTGATTCCTCCGATTACGACCGGATGGTGCGGCAGAAGTGCGTCATGCGCGCGATGCTCAACCAGCTGGACCCGATTACCGTGTTGACCAAGTTCAACAAGATCGCGACGGCCAGCAAGGAGGTAGTCGCAACCGATATCCCACCTTCGGAAATCGCGACGATGATGGATCTGGCCCTTAAGGCCAAGGGCCTGCCGGTGTCGAGCGCTGCCATGGTGCCTCCGCTGATCAATCCCGGCTCTCCTGACTACAACGTGGTCCAGAGCACGGTTCAGAAGACTATCGCTGCCTCGGAGGCCATTGACAATCCAACGGCGGAGCCAACGCCAGCAGGTACTCCAGAGGCAACGCCCAAGCCGAAACCGACGGCCTCACCGTCCCGGAGCGCACAAACCGATGATCTGAGCAAGGCCTGCGCTGCCTGACCGTACCCAAATATCAGCTGCGAGCGACGACGAAGTAGGCGGATCCGTGCGCGCGATGCGCGAGCAGCTCCAAAATAGGACGCGTGACTTCACCAGTCGACGAACTCCGGGCTCGCTGGCCAGGTGTATCGGTAGTCATGCCGGTACTGAACGAGGAACGCCACCTAGAGGCTGCCGTCTGTCGGGTGCTTGACCAGGAGTACCCAGGTGAGCTTGAAGTGATCATTGCCGCGGGTCCGAGCAGCGACCGTACCCGCGAGATCGCAGACGCCCTGGCAGCGACAGATCCCCGAATCCGCGTAGTCGACAATCCGGCGGCGCGTACGCCGACCGCACTGAATCTCGGGATTGCCGCCTCCAGGCACAAGATTATCGTCCGAGTCGATGGACACGGCGAACTCACCGACGGCTACATCAAAAGAGCGGTCGAACTGCTCGATGAGACAGGTGCCGCAAATGTCGGCGGTGTCATGGATGCGGCGGGAACCACACCCTTTGAGGAAGCCGTGGCAATCGCGTACACGACGCGACTTGGACTGGGCGGTGGAGCATTCCACCTTGCCGATTCAGCGGCTGCTGAGGCGGAGACGGTATTTCTCGGTGTTTTCCGCAAGGATGCGCTGGTTGCCGTCGGCGGCTTCGACGAAACCATGCATCGTGCCCAGGACTGGGAGCTGAACTATCGCTTGCGTACTAGCGGCCACAAGATCTGGTTCTCTCCAGAGCTGCGGGTGACCTACCGCCCGCGATCCACGCTGCGCGCTTTGATGAAGCAGATGTATGAGACCGGGAAGTGGCGCCGAGAGCTGGTGAGGCGCTATCCAGAGACGGCCACGGCTCGTTATCTAGCTCCTCCGGTTGCGGTGCTCGGTGTGCTAGGAGGTTCGGTTCTGGGACTGTTGAGCGTGGTACTCCGCTCTCGATTGCTGCGAGGCTGTTTTCTTGCCCCGCTCGGATATTTCGCGCTGATCATGGTTGGCTCGTTAGTCGCGGCGCGGCCGATGTCGGCGGCGGCTCGGCTTCGACTGCCCGTGGTATTGGTGGCGACTCATCTCGCGTGGGGAGCTGGCTTCTTGATTGGCCGAGCGCGATACCAGTAGTGGAAGGCCTCCATCACGAGACTGGCTTGAGCCTGCGGAGTGTGGCACACTCTAGCTTTGTTCCGCATTGCGGCACGGCTTTTGGATGAGTAGGAGTTTCGATCTCGTTGACGGCAACGGACCTTGCACCTAGGCGGGCTCTTGTGGGGTCGGTGCTTCGAGCGATGCGGCTGTTGGATCTGTTCGAGCGCGGCCGGCCGGAGTTGTCTCTCGCCGAGTTTGCGCGCCGGAGCGGGTACTCGAAGTCGACGACCTACCGACTGCTGGTCACCCTGGTGGAGGCAGGTTGGTTGGAGCGCAGCCCCGCTGGCGCATTTCGGCTGACGATCAAGGCTTTTCAGGTGGGCAGCGTCCTCGTGGACAGTCTGGAGTTGCGCCGAGAGGCGGGCCCGATCATGGCGAGGATTGCGGCTGAGCTTGACGAGGCGGTCTATCTGGTTGTGGCCGCTGGGACCCGTGCCGTGTGTTTGGAGCGTATCGACAGCGAACAGGGCGTGCGCCTGACGGACCTATATGTCGGGGGATCCCAGCCCCTGAACTTAGGAGCTGGCCCCCGCGCGTTGTTGGCGTTCGACGAGGACACGCTGTTGCCACCCTTGCTTACCGAGGGATTGAGCCGCAGGACTGAACACAGCCTGGTCGATCCCGCAAAGCTGCGTGGCGACCTGGCGGAGACGCGGCGGCGCGGCTACAGCATCTCTGACGAGGACGTTACTCCAGGCATCGGTGCCATCGGTGCCGCGATCTTCGGTGCTAACGGCCTGGCCGTCGCGGCCCTAAGCTTCGGAGGTTTGCGGCAGCGTGTCCTGCCAGTGAGACCGACACAGCTAGCGCTCCTGGTGCAGGCATGTGAGGAGATCTCGACGCGGCTCGGCTACCGGCGGCCTGGAGGGCAAGATGCTGCGGACGGGTTCAGTCCTCCGTCCAGTTAGTCAGTCCTGAGCTAGAGCTTCCGACTTCACCCGTTGACAGGTAATGAGCTGTAGGTCTAGCGTGCCGCATTGAAGAACGTTGTACCGCTTAGCGGAACGCTCCGGCGTTCCGGCGCCGATCCACGAGGCGACTGCTACGGGGAGCGCGCCGTGTGGCTACCCAAAGGAGAGTCACCATGTCGACTGCGCACGGGGCAAGTGCCCATTCGAATCTCCCGGTCGGTGGGGCCGCGAGCGGAGAGTACACCGGCTACCTGATCAAGCTGACAGTGATCTCCACACTGGGTGGCTTGCTGTTCGGCTACGACACAGGCGTTATCTCCGGCGCACTGCCGTTCCTCAAAGAAGACCTGAACTTATCCAGCGTGCAGGAGGCGAGCGTCGTCAGCTCGCTGCTGTTTGGTGCCATGATCGGAGCTCTGATCGGCGGCAAGCTGTCGGACGTTCTGGGCCGGAAGGGCGCTTTACGGTTCTGCGCAATCGTGTTCTTTGTCGGCGCCTTGGGCTCCGCCCTAGCGCCGTCGTTCGCGGTGATGCTGCCGGCACGGATCATCCTTGGGATCGCGGTCGGCGCTGCGGCCGCTACCGTGCCTGTGTACTTGGCGGAGATGGCACCGGCACACCGACGGGGCCGAATGGTGACGATCAATGAGTTAATGATCGTCGGTGGCCAGTTGCTGGCCT
>DATLQC010000077.1:0-4039 GCA_035535395.1 Propionibacteriaceae bacterium
TTTTCGCGCTCAGCCAGCATCCGCGTCCGGTGCAGGTGGGCTCTGGGAGCCATTGCGGGAGCCATTGGGCGTCAGCAGCGCCTCGGACATTCGAGTAGCAGCTGCGCGCTTCTGGCCCTCGACGAGATGCCCGTACACGTCTTTTGTGATGGCGACGCTCGAGTGTCCGAGAACTTCGGAGACAACGTAGAGATCGGTGCCCTGGGCCAGCATCAACGACGCCCCTGAGTGGCGCAGCTCATGGAGGTGCCAGTGGCCGAGGGCCGCCCGCCGGCAGATCCGGGAGAACCAGTGCGACACGTTATCCGGATCCATGGGCGTCCCCACAGCGCTCGGGAAGATCAAGTCGTGTTCCCGCCAGGCTGGTCCGATTGCCATTCGCTCCTCGGCCAGACGAGCGCGGTGGCGCCGCAGCAGTTCAACCAGCTCCGGGGTTAAGAAGAGAGTTCGCCGTGAGCGGGCGGTCTTGAGCTCGCCGATCACAAGACGTGTGCTTAGGTTGGTGGTCTCCGCACGGTCTCGAACTCGCTTCACTGCATGTGTCACCTTCAGCGTCGCCGCATCCCAATCTAATGCGGACCAGTGCAGGCCTAGCGCCTCTCCACGCCGCAGCCCAAACGCGAGCATCACAGTTAGCAACGGTTCTTCCCGGGTGCCTTTCACCTGTTCAAGAAGAGCCCTTGCCTGGTCAACGGAGAGCGCTCGCCCTTCGTCAGTCCGAACGCGCGGTGCGGTGGAGAGAGCGGCTGCGTTCCGCGAAACCAGGCCCTCTCGCTCAGCTTGCCTCAGAGCGCGGCGAAGTACAGCTCTAATGATGCGGACCGTGTTGGCGCTGTAGCCGGCGTTGCGCTTCCAGACAAGAAGCTGATCAACATCGGAAACCGTCAGCTTGCGCAGAACCTTTCGGCCCAACGATGGCTTGAGGTGCAGACGCACCGTGTCCGTGTAGCTGTCTAGGGTCTTGTCACTCACTTGCCCCGGAAGACTTGCCGTCAGCCACCGATCCAAGAAGCCGGCGACGGTTAGCCGGTCATCGGGAATTGGCATGCCGCCGTTGAGTTCGGTCCGCAAGTCTCGCAGCTTCCGCAGCACCTCGGCTTTCGTCGCGCCACTCACTTTCTTGCGGATCCGGCGCCCGTTGGGGCCGTAGCCGAGCGAGGCTGCGCCTCGCCATCGGTCGCCATCGAGATACACCGAGTCCTCGCCACGGCCGCGGCGACTCGTCATCGCGGCTCCTCAGTAAGAGCCGCAATGAAGTCGGCGAGTGCTGCTTGTGGGATACGCCGCGACGTGCCGATCTTCACCGATCGCAGTTGCCCAAGCCGGATCAGCTCATAAACCTTGCTGCGTCCGATGCTGAGATGAACAGCCGCCTCAGCTGGGCTCAACAACAATTTCTCCATGTTCCTTACCTCCCGTCTTTGAGGACCCGGAACCTGACTGGCCCCGAATGGTGGGGCGCAGATCCGACATCGATGCCATGGAGCGACTACGACGCCTTTGTTCATCGCGCTTGCCCACAAGATGTACACGGTGGGCAATGTCGAGATCGTGCGAACGAAGGGTCGGCCCTCATCCCACCATGATCGAACCTGCAAGTCCCTTCAGTGCTCGTTCCGCCCTTCCTGTGGACAAACTGGCCGTGAACCGCTGTGGTCGGTCCTGTATCCGTAAGTTCTGGACGGGTCGCTGGCGGTCGCGTCGTGGAAAGCGTGATGATTGAGGCTCTCGTGGCGCGGCAGATTGCTGAGATGCGTGCAGATGTAGTTCGGCACCTGCCTTCAGGTCATCGGGCTAACGCGAACAGGCACCGAAGGCGGCGAGTGCCGCCAAGGACCGTGGTCATCTATATACCGAAGTTGCCTAGAAGGAGCCAGCGTAGAAACCTCCACGTTGACGAGCGCCACAAGATCATCAGTCATGGGGCAAGATCATCTGATGGCTCTTGACCCCAGTTACCGGCGACGCGTCCGCTGCCGTACGCCGGTGTCCGGAAATCCTTACCCGTAAGGAATCCGTACGGCAGTGGACACCAGCGAACACACGAAGACGACCATGGATGGCGGTCGGAATGGCGGTCAAACCATAGCTTAGCTAGCGGATTTGGAGGAGAGACCAAGATCAATTAATGGCTCAGATCAAAACCACAAATAACGCCTCCGCCGGTGTGCAAACACTAGACCGGGGCGGTGCCTATTGAGACTCGAGTGCGCTATTTATGAGCCCCGCCGCGCCCGGGGATCGCTTCCCAGGTTGCGTGCCGGGATGATTTGCGGGGTGGGTTGTACCCGAGGGTCATTTCTGAACTCCGGATCGCGTGCCGGATTCGGCCGCGTGGGTTGCGGTTTGGGCGCCATGCGTACCACGACCCAGCCCCGATGCCGGCGGCCTCGGCCAGCACATCGTCGCAGCCAGCGGCCATCTCCCGAGCTCGGCAATCGAGTCGGCGAGGTTGCACTTTTCTGCGGCGCAACGCATGGCGGTCCCGTTCAGGGCGACGCAAAGAAGTTGGTCAGGTGTGGACATGTCGCGATGCATCAAACAAGTGTTCGATACCTCGCCCGGCTAGACTTCCCGCTGATATGGATGCAGCAGAAGCGCTCCCGTTCGCCCGTAAGAACCCACATGCCGTTCTTGTCACCATGAAACGCGACGGCACTCCCCAGCTGTCACCTGTACTCGTCAGCGTCGACTCGCAGGATCGTCTGGTCGTCAGTACCCGCGAAACCGCAATGAAGACCTTGAACGTCCGGCGCGACCCCCGAGGCTGGTTGTGTGTGCTCAATGACAGGTTCTTCGGCGACTGGGCACAGCTCAGTGGCGACGTCGAGGTCGTCAGCCTGCCCGAGGCGATGGAACCGCTGGTTGAGTACTACCGCTCCATTTCCGGGGAGCATCCGGACTGGGACGACTACCGGACCGCCATGGTCAAACAGCGCCGCTGCCTGATCCGGATCACGCCCACGAAAGCCGGTCCGACCGTCTTCGGCTGATAACTTTGTCGACTGGGCGGGTAAGGGCCGCCTCGATTCGTCGTCGAGGTGGCGCGCCTGCTGTGGACGGCCCGCGACCTCCTCGGCCGGTGGTGCAGTCTCGGGCGGATCTCGGTCGACGCCGAGCCTGCGGAGCCCGCCGAGCCGCTGCCGATCCCCGGCACGGGCGAGACGTCGCTGGCCAGCCGGCTCCCGATGACCTGCGCGCTACGGCGGCCGGGGTGGACTTTCTCGCCCAGCCGTTCGTGCCGCTATACCGCACCGACGACGAGTTCGCCGCCGAGCTGTCGAACCGCAACATTCACGCGGTTATGCACCTGGCTTGGGCCGAGCAGGCCAGCGGCGATTACCAGGGCCGGATGGCCGTCTACGTCAAACCCCGCGGCTGGCTCGGCTCCGCCCAAATGGCCTTTATCAAGCCCTTCCGTTACCTCGTCGTCTACCCGGCACTCACGCGCCACATCGAACGAGCGTGGAACCGCCGGGTTCCACGGCCGTCGGCACAGCCGCCTGACCACCCACGACACACCGAGGGGATCATCCCGATGTCAGACGCGGTTGCAGCTGCAACACAGCTCCACCCGCATCGCCAGGAGACCGCGCAGATCGGTTCATCCCGACCGTCACAGACGGAGTGTTGGCGCTCGGGCACTACCTCGGCCGCGGCCTCGAGGCTGCGTTCGCCCACGTGATCCACGTCCGTGACGAACGAATCGCTTCGCTCGAGTGGGTCACCGGCACGCCGTCGTGGCCGGACCCCGTACCGCCGGCGACGGGTTGATCAGCCACGACCGGGGGCGAGCATAAGGGAGCGGGGTCGGCATGACCTCGCGGAGGTCGTGGATGCGGCTCGCATGAACCCTCGGCTACACCGCGGACCGACTGGCACAGGCGATGGAAGGATGAGGCTATGGCCGACGCACCGCGGGACACCGGCTTCTACGACACGGCCTACGGCCACTTCTCCGACGAGCTGTACGCGGCGATCCGCCAAGCGGCGTTCGGCGAGGACATCGGCCAGAACTCCTGGCTGACCGCGGATGAGC
>DATLQC010000078.1:0-15114 GCA_035535395.1 Propionibacteriaceae bacterium
ATCGGCAAGCAGTTCGGAGGCAGGTCGGGCCGTGGTCTTTGGATCCGAAGGCTTGCTAATACGACGACTGGCTAGGGCCACGGCCGCAGCGGCGATCTCGGTCTCGTCTCCCCAGACACCGGCTGCCGCCGCTCCGACGGCATGCGGAAGTGCGGCATCTGAACCGATTGCGGACGACGTTGTCACGGGGCCTTGCTCCTGCCTTGCCGATCATCTGTCGGCTTTCTTGCACGCTAGTTCGCAGTGCAAGCACCGGACAACAAAGCTGCCGTCCTCCGCGTCAGTCCTCGCCGAGATACGCCTTGCGGACGTTCTCATCGACGAGCAGCGCCTCGCCGGTGTTCTCCAGCACGATCTTGCCGACTTCGAGTACATAGCCGTAGTTGGCGAGCGCGAGCGCCGCGGGAGCGTTCTGCTCGACAAGCAGGATTGTGACACCTTCTGACTGCAGTTCGACGATGGTCGACATGATGCGCTGCATCATCAGCGGGGAGAGGCCCATTGATGGCTCGTCGAGCATCAGCAGCTTGGGCCGACTCATCATGGCTCGCCCGATTGCCAGCATCTGCTGCTCGCCACCGGAGAACGTCCCGGCCGGCTGGGAGCGTCTTTCCCGGAGGATATCGAAGAGATTGAAGACTCGTTCCAGATCCTGCGCCACGCCGCTCCGGTCCTTGCGCGCGAAGGCGCCGAGCATCAGGTTCTCCTCGACGGTAAGCCGCGGGAAGATTCGGCGCCCCTCTGGCGAATGCGCCAAGCCACGCGTAAGCACCTGATGCGCGGGTGTCCTGTCAATCCGGTCTCCCTCGAACCAGATCTCGCCGGACTCGGGCTTGATCAAGCCAGAGATGGTACGAAGTGTGGTGGTCTTGCCGGCACCGTTAGTACCGAGGAGCGTCACGACCTGGCCTTCGTCGACCTTGAAGCTGATTCCCTTAACGGCCATGACGCGGCCGTACGCGACCTTCAGGTCCTTGACTTCAAGCATTGTCCTGACCCTCCTCGAACTCCTCAAGCTCAGCGGCGTCCGCCGGTCCTGTTCCGATGTAGGCCTCGATCACGCGCGGGTCAGACTGGACTTCGTCGGGCGTGCCCTCGATCAGTACCCTGCCTTGGACCAGACACAGCACCCGGTCGCAGAGGTTGAAAATGAACCGCATGTCGTGCTCGATGACCACGACCGCCAGGCCCTGATCGCGGATTTTGAAGATCAGCTCTTCAGCTTGCCGGGTCTCCTGCGGATTCATCCCTGCTGTTGGCTCGTCCAGCAGCAACAGTTTGGGATCTGTGCCGAGAGCGCGGGCGATCTCGAGCCGCCGCTGGTCGCCGTAAGACAGATGGCGTGCCAGATTGTCCGCAGTGTTGCCAAGCCCGACGAAGTCGAGCAGCTCTTGAGCACGTGCTGACGTTGCCTTCTCATCGCGATGGAACTTCGGTCCGCGAATGATCGATGTGAACGGCCCGGTGTTGGTACGGCAATAACGGCCAACCATCACGTTCTCGAGGGCGGTCATGTTGCCGAACAGCCGGATGTTCTGGAACGTCCGCGCCATGCCAGCTATCACCACCTTGCGAGGTTTGGGTGGCAGCAGCGCGCCCTCGAAGGTTACGCTGCCGGCTGTCGGGAGGTAGAGGCCGGTCAAGCAGTTGAAGAACGTGGTCTTGCCGGCCCCATTGGGCCCGATCAGGCCCATAATCTCGCCCCTGCTGACATTGAGGTTCACAGAGTCCACAGCGACCAGGCCGCCGAATCGCATCGTCACATTCTCTGCGACCAAGATGGGCGAGCCGTCAGCCTGGGCGCTCACGCCAGAAGCGTCGACTGCAGTCGTCATAGCACCCCAGCTCCCTTCAATGCGCCAGTCTCCTCGACTTCCTCCTCAATCCGCTCGGCCAGCGCCTCGTCCTCCTCGTGGAACTCCAGCTGCCGGCGCTGGCTTGGGATCATGCCCTCTGGCCGGAACCGCATCATGATGATCAAAAGCAGGGCGAAGATCATCAGCCGAAAGTCGCTGACGAAGCGCAGCTTCTCGGGCAGCAGTTTCAGCACCGTGGCACCAACCAGCACGCCGAGCACGGTGCCCATACCTCCGAGCACGACCGCCGCCAACAAGAACGCAGACTCCAGGAATATGAACTGGTCCGGTGTAACCGAGATGTCCTGATGGGCCTTGACTGCGCCTGCGACGCCAGCCAGGAACGCACCGCTGGCGAACGCAAAGAGCTTCAGGCCGAAGACGTTGACGCCCATGGCCTCGGCCGCCTTCTCGTCCTCCCGGATCGCCACCCAGCCACGGCCAATGCGGGAGTTGTTGAGCCGGACGAACACCAAGATGACAAATGCGATCAATACCAGCAGCAGGAAGTAGTAGTTGGAGAAGCGGCCGAGCGGGATGCCCAATGCTACGTGTGGATCACCGAAGTCGAAGCCGAACAGGACGAGGTCAGGAATCGCTGGAATGCCATTCGACCCGTGGGTAATGTTCGGGCCGGCCTCGCCGTCCAAGTTGATCATCGTAATTCGGAAGATCTCACCGAACGCGAGCGTCACGATGGCCAGGTAGTCACCGGACACCCGCAATGTGGGCGAACCGATGATCAGGCCAAGAGTGGCGGACACCATGCCAGCGATGAGAACGACCACAATGAACGGCGGATGGATGTCGGCGGTGGCGAAGGCGGAACGCGACAGGACGGCTGCCGTGAAGGCGCCCGCACCGAGGAACGCGATATAGCCAAGGTCGAGCAGACCGGCGAGGCCGACCGTAATGTTAAGGCCCATCGCGGCTGCGGCGAAGATGATCACCTGCGTGGCGATGGACATGTTCGCGTCAGAGCCGCCCTGGGTGAAGGGAAACAAGAACGCCACCACAAATGCGGCAAGGATCAGTACTTTCCTGTGACGCTGCGAAACTCCAGAGAGAAAGCCCATGACGCCGACCCGGAAGAGCACCGCGACGAACGTGCCGAGGAAGGCTATGAAGCTGACGAATGTGCCGCCGTCGTCGATGTTCAGCGCGAACGCAGTGGCGAAGAGTGCTGCTCCCATCACGACGGCGATGATGAGGATCTCGAGCCACGGCCTGGTTTGCGCTTGATACAAGGTCGGTGGCTGGTCTGGGATCATCAGCCGCGTCCCAGCGAAGGCCAGCAGCGCACCGAGTAACGCGATCCAGCCGCCGTACACGACGTTGATCAGACCGCCAAGCTCAACCGCGATGCTCAGGATGATGATCGCTATGTAGACGAGCGCTCCAGTACCCGCGGCCTTCGCACCACGCACCCAGCCAACGCGGATCTTCTTGCCTTTGGGCTTGATCCGCCGTGAGCAGATGATGAGGCCCGCGACGAGCAGACCGAGCACCATGCCGAAGTACTGCAAGGGTGACGGATACCCGAGAAGAGTCATGCCGTCGAGGGCCGTGAACGAGTAAGCCCATGGCAGGAAAGCAGAAGCCGCCAGGATGACGCCGCCCGCAATCCCGATCCAGCCGCCAGCCGGATCGGATCGCTGTTGCCGTTCAGGCGTTAGCAGCCGTGGCATCGTGATCATGCTCGATCCACCACCCTTGCGCCGAGGAGGCCCTGTGGTCGGAAGACCAGCACCAAAATCAGCAACACGAACGCCCAGACGTCCTTCCACGCCGAGCCGCCAAAAGTACCGGGGATGAGGGTTGCCATCCCCTCGACCAGGCCGAGGACCAGCCCGCCGACTACAGCACCGTTGATATTGCCGATGCCGCCGAGCACCGCTGCGGTGAAGGCCTTGAGACCGGCCAGGAAGCCCATCCTGAAGTCGATGTTGGTGTAACGCAGGCCCCAGGCCAGGCCGGCGACCGCGGCCAACGCGGCGCCGAGCGCGAACGCCACCATGATGATGCGGTCGACATTAATGCCCATCAGCCTCGCGGTGTCGGGGTCCTGGGATGTTGCCTGCATTCCCCGACCCAGACGCGTGCGGTTGACGAACACGTACAGGAAGACCCAGCAGATGACGAGCGCAATCATCGTGAACAGCGCGGCACGCTGGATGGTGATGGGACCTAACTGGATCGCGGGCCCGGTCACATAGTCAATCTGTGGAAAAGGAATTGCCCGTCTGGCGTCGGGGAAGCCCGGCACGCGTCCGTAGAACAGGCGCACGAATTCTTGAAGAAAAACGGACACGCCGATCGCGGTGATCAGGGGTGCCAGTCGCGGTGCATTGCGGAGTGGCCGGTAGGCGAATCGTTCAGTAAGCAGAGAAGTCCCGACAGCCGCCACCATGCCAATGAGCAGCATGGGCAGCAGCAACCACAGGCTCAGAGTGTCCCCGGGTATCAGCATCCAGGCGGTGAGGGCGCCGAAGGCCCCGATCATGAAAATCTCGCCGTGGGCAAAGTTAATCAGCTGGATGATGCCATAGACGACGGTATAGCCGACCGCGATGAGTGCGTACAAGGCCCCGAGCGAAAGGCCGTTGATCAGCTGCTGCAGGATGTCCACTCACGCCTCCCTTCGGTGATGCATTAAGGCGGGTGCAGGGCTTTGGGGGCAGACATTGAGGTCTGCCCCCTCTGCGTACCCTGCGGAGAAGACTAGCGGCGGAGCACGCGTGGCGCAGGCTCCGCCACCGCTGCGTAGGTTATTCGCCCTCGCCGGTCTTGTCGGCCACCCACTTGCCGCCAGTGACCTTGTAGACGGTCAGCACCTTGGTTGTGCTGTCACCGTACTGATCGAAGGCGACCTTGCCGGTCGCGCCGTCAAAGCTGACCTTGCCCATCGCATCGATCGTTGCCGCGCGAGCGGACTTGGCATCACTGGCGCTAGCGAGCGAGGTCTTCAGCGCATTGATGATCGCGTTGGTGGCATCGAAAGAGTACGCCCCGTACGCGGCAGGAGGCTCTTTGTAGCCGGCGGCCTCGTAGTCAGCGACGAACTGCTTGGCCGTCGGGAGCGACTCTACGGGCGCCCCGACGGAGGTCGCGAGGTCACCTTCGGAGGTCTTGCCGCCGAGCTCGATGAAGGCTGGGTCATAGATGCCATCGCCACCCATTAGCGGGACGTTAAGACCGGCCGACTTGGCCTGCTGGCTCAGCGGACCTGCCTGTGGGTATTCACCGCCGTAGTAGACCGCCTCGGGATTGGCACCCTTGGTCTTGCTGATCACCGCCGAGAAGTCCTTGTCATCGGGGTTGATCGTCTCCGCGCTGACGATCTCGCCGCCGCCACTCTTGAAGGCGTCGCTGAAGGCAGCGACCAGGCCCTGGCCGTATGCCTTCTTGTCATGGATGGTCGCGACCTTCTTGATGCCCTTGTCGAGCAGGTACTTCGCCGCGAATGGACCCTGGACGGAATCCGTCGTGCAGGTGCGGAAGTAGCCCGGGTACGGGCGCTTCGGGTTGGCCAGATCCGCGCCCTTGGTCAGGGTCGGGTTGGTGTTCGCCGGCGACACCTGGGTGATCTGCGCGCCGGACAGGACCGGCTGTACCGACTGCGAGACCGAGGAGTTGAGAGTACCGACGACCGCGATCACCTCGTCGTCACCAGCCAATTTCGTGGCTGCGTTCTTGCCGACATCGGGAGTGGCCTGGTCATCCTGCGCGTCGATCTCAAGCGTCCATCCCGGTATGGTCTGCTTCTCATTGGCCTGCTTGATGGCCAGATCGACCGAGTTTTTGATGCCGGCGCCCAGAGCTGACAGGTCACCCGACAACGGCGCGATGACGCCGATCTTGGCTACCTTTGCTGCTCCAGCTTCCCCGCCCGGGGCTTGTTCAGCCCGGCTACCACATGCCGTCATCGCAAGCGATGCGGCCAGCAGGGTTACCCCCGCAAGAACGAGCTTATGCTTTCGCACATTTCCTCCTGGTTGTTCCGGTTTGCGAGGCCACGCACAAGTACACAACCTCGCGAGCATTGTCGAACTTACGACCGAAGCTGTGTTATGGCTCTAACTTTGCTGTCTTTTGCATGTTCGTTACGCGATTGAGAGCACATAGATGCGAATGCTCTATTTTTTCTTGGCAACTGAGCCATGCTCGATGACTCCTTCGGCGACTTCGCGCATAGATTTGCGCAAATCCATTGCAGTCTTCTGGATCCACCGAAACGCCTCCGGCTCGCTGAGGCCCAAACCACTCTGCAGCAGACCCTTGGCGCGCTCGACCGCCTTGCGGGACTCCAGCCGCTCGGTTAAGTCAGTAACCTCAGCTTCCACTGCTTGGATCTCGGCGAACCGAGCGCGAGCGATCTCTATGGCAGGTACAAGATCGGCCTTGCTGAACGGCTTGACCACGTACGCCATTGCGCCGGCCTGGCTGGCTCGATCCACCAGCTCGCGCTGACTGAAGGCCGTGAGCATTACGACGGGCGCGATGCGCTCGCTGGCAATCTGCTCGGCCGCGCTGATCCCATCAAGCTTCGGCATCTTGACATCCATGACCACGAGATCGGGCCTGAGATCGGTGGCCAGCGCTACCGCCGCTTCCCCGTCACCGGCCTGGCCGACTACCTCATAGCCCTCCTCAGTGAGCATCTCCACCAGATCCAAGCGGATTAGCACCTCGTCCTCGGCCACAACGACCCGTGTCCTTGTGCCGTCAATCTGGTTGGCTTCTGCAGTCACGGGGACACTCTAGCCAGATGCTTGTTACAGCCACTGGGCATTTGATCGACTTATCGTTCGGCGGCTGTGGCAGAATGATCGGGCTCGCGGGCGTTCGCCGGGCTGGTTGATCATTAGCCCTTGGCCGGGGTGGCGGAATGGTATACGCGGACGGCTCAAACCCGTCTGTCCGAAAGGACATAGGGGTTCGACTCCCCTCTCCGGCACATTCGTACTCGCGCTTGCCTGGCGACGCCGGCTGCGGTTCGGCAAAACGTGGTGGTTAAGTCTGCGATTGGGTGCGCTTTGTGATCGTCAAGTTTCAAGCATCTTAGGTTTTGCCGAACCGCCCCGGCGTCGCCAGGCGCGCGCTTCTGAGCCGTGCCGGAGCGGGGAGGCGAAGGCCTATGTCCTTTAGTCCCACTCACTATGGCTTAGTGCGGGTGGCTCGGTGACTGGGTCGTCTTTGATCACAAGCGACTAAACGGCCGGGATTCGGGCTAAAGCGGCGCGCCGATGCGGCGTACCCGGATCATGTTGGTTTGGCCGGCGACGCCGGGTGGGGAGCCGGCCACAATGACGACGCGGTCGCCGTCGGCAATACGGCCGCTCTCGGTGAGGGACTTGTCGACCTCACGGATCATCTCGTCGGTGTGGCCGACCATAGGTGCCATGAAGGTCTCAACGCCCCAGTTCAAGGTCAGTGCAGCACGCGTTTCCTCGTAGGGAGTGAATGCGAGCACCGGGATGCTCGAGCGAAGGCGGGTCAAGCGCCGTGCCGAGTCTCCTGAGCTGGTGAAGGTCACCAGGAACTTGGCGCCGATCCGCTGAGCGATTTCTTCTGCCGCCTTGGTGATCACGCCGCTGGTGGTATGTGGGTCCCAATCGATGCCGTGCATCTGATCCATGCCGTGGGCTTCGGTGTTCTCCACGATTCGCGCCATGGTTTCTACCGTCAGAACCGGGTACTCTCCGACACTGGTTTCACCCGACAACATCACGGCATCAGCGCCATCGAGGATCGCATTGGCGACGTCAGAAGCCTCAGCACGGGTCGGACGCGGTGACGAGATCATGGATTCCAGCATCTGAGTCGCAACGATCACCGGCTTCGCCCAACGCCGAGCGGCTGTGACGATTTTCTTTTGGACCAGCGGCACTTCCTCCAGCGGCAGCTCGACACCAAGATCACCACGGGCCACCATGAAGGCATCGAAGGCATCGATGATCTCGATGAGGTTCTCGACTGCCTGCGGCTTTTCGAGCTTGGCGATCACCGGAATCCGGCGGCCCTCGGCGTCCATGATCTCGTGAACCGGCTTGATGTCCTCAGCGCTGCGAACAAACGACAGGGCCACCATGTCGACGCCATTGCGAAGCGCCCAGCGTAAGTCCTCAGTGTCCTTCTCGCTCATCGCCGGGACGCTGACGGCGACGCCAGGAAGATTGATTCCTTTGTTGTTGCTAATCGCTCCGCCAACGACAACCTCGCTGATCACGTCAGTGGCGGTAACCTCGTTTGCCCGCAAAGCGATCCGGCCATCGTCGATCAAGATCAGATCTCCCGGACTGACGTCTCCTGGCAATCCCTTGTAGGTGGTGGAACAACGCTCGACCGTGCCTTCAACGTTGTCGACGGTAATCGAGAAGGTTGCGCCGACATGCAACTTTTCCTTGCCGTTTGCGAACCGGCCCAGCCGGATCTTCGGACCCTGAAGATCGGCCAGCACACCGACTGGACGACCAGCGCCGTGCGCTGCGTCCCGTACGCTCCGCAGGTTCCTCTCATGATCGGCATAGTCGCCATGACTCATGTTGAGTCGAGCGACATCCATTCCAGCGGCAACCATCTCCGCCAGGCGCTCCGGGCTTGAGGAGGCTGGGCCGAGGGTGCAGACAATCTTGGCTCTACGCACGAGTTGACCCTAGCGAAGTTGGCTCCAGAGCGGGAGACCAATCGAGCACTGGTCTACCAGGCCCTGATCACGTTTAAGGCGTGCTGAAGATCAGGTGGATATCCGGACTCGAACTGCATCAATTCGCCCGAACTTGGGTGGACAAAACCAAGCCGGACAGCGTGCAGCCACTGGCGTTCCAGACCAAGTTTGTCGGCGAGCACCGGATCAGCCCCGTACATCAGATCGCCGGCGCAGGGATGTCGAATCGCCGCCATGTGAACCCGGATCTGATGCGTACGGCCGGTTTCCAGCTTGATCTCTAGCAAAGTCGCTGCAACGAATGCTTCCAAAGTGGAGTAGTGAGTGACGCTGTGCCGGCCACGTTCCATTACCGCCATCTTGTAGTCCGCCCCAGGGTGCCGGCCAATGGGAGCCTCAATCGTGCCGGTGAACGGGTCTGGATGGCCCTGCACCAACGCATGGTAGACCTTCTCGACACTGCGTGATCGGAAGGCCCGTTTCAAGATCGTGTACGCGCGCTCGCTCTTGGCCACTACCATCAGCCCGGAGGTCCCGACGTCCAACCGCTGCACGATGCCTCGCCGCTCCGGAACCCCGGAGGTCGAGATGCGGAAGCCGGCGCCAGTAAGGTGGCTGAGCACGTCGGGCCCGCTCCAGCCGAGACTGGGATGTGCAGCGACGCCCACCGGCTTGTCGATCACTACGATGTCGTCGTCGTCGTACACGATGTCAACGCCGTCGACCTGCTCGGGCCGCACGGATGCCACCCGCGGCTGATCGTCAAGCTCCACCTCAAGCATCGACCCAACGTTGACTCGATCCGACTTGCTGATCGCGGCACCGTCAAGCAGCACGTGCCCTTCGCCGATCAACTCCACCACCCGGCTACGCGACAGGCCCAGCATGCGCGCCACTGCGGCGTCGACCCGCTCGCCGTTCAATCCCTCCGGCACCAGCAGGACCTTGCGATCAGCCACGCGCTATTGTTCTCCGATCATGATCATCATCGTCGCCTGAGTCATCCCGTCCTGATCGGGGATGCCGCTGGCCAGTGATGCTGATCCCTTTCACGATCGACAAGAACATGATCATGATGGCTGCTGCCGTGATGCACATGTCGGCGACGTTGAAGATCGGCCAGTGGGGGAGCTCTAGAAAGTCGATCACGTGACCACGCAGCACTCCGGGAGGTCGAAACAACCGATCCGTCAGGTTGCCGGCGACGCCAGCGCACAAGAGTCCGATGGCCACAGCCCAGGCTGGATGACCGATTCGCGGGACCAACTTGATGATCACGAAGGAAAGCACGAGGATCCCCGCAATGGCAAACACATAAGTAAAACGCTGGCCTTGGCTGAAGGCAGCGCCGGGGTTGCGAATGAGCCGCAGTGTGAGCAATCCACCGAGCAATCGGACAGAGGCAAGCGGCTCGAGTTGGGTCACCGCGATGATCTTGGTGACAAGATCAGCTGCTAACCCGGCAATGGCGACAAGAGCGACGACAAGGCGCAAACGTCGTCGCTCGATTGGGCGAGCGCCGGCGGCTGAAGTTATCGCCGTTACTCGCGCTGCTTGCACGTAACACACAAGGTGGCGCGCGGGAAAGCTTGCAACCGGCCTTTGCCTATTGGCTGACCGCAGTTGTCGCAGCTGCCGTAGGTGCCAAGCTCGATGTGCCGCAAGGCGAGCCGGGATTGGTCCAGCATCTCCCGGGCATTGTTCGCCAACGACATCTCGGCATCGCGCTCAAAGTTCGCAGAACCGACGTCAGCCGGATCACGTCCAGCCCCCTCACTGCCGTCGCGGAGCAATCCCACCAGCTCAGCGGTGGAGATCTCTATCTGGCTTTCGAAGCGCGCGATGTCTTCGATTAGCGCCTGCTTGACCTCGTTGATCTCGGCCTTTGTCCAGGGATCTTCGCCGGGTCGGACCGGCAAGGACTTGGGGTTCATCGGTTTTCCAGGCTTGTCTTGATGTTCGACAGGTACCGCGTGCACCGTTGGTGCAGCCTTTGCTGAAGCTTTGGCTGAAGCTTTGGCTGAAGCTTTAGCTGGGCCCTTCCGATTCGAGGTGGTGCGACCGCCGTTCTCGGCTGCCGGGGTAGCCGCAGCGCTGGATTTAGCGGTGGTCATGGGTTCCCCATTTCTTGGAGCACGGCTGGAGGTGGAAGTGACGCAGAGACAGTAGGCCGCAAAAGCAGTTTCTTCAACGACCCGCGCTGATTTCTCGCTGAATTTGCAACACGTGTTTTGCGCGCCGCCGTCGTGAGGAGGCGGGAGCCGACACCACGCCTATCGTCTGCGAGTGACCTCAAAAAAAACCGCGCGAGCGAAGCGAGCACCAGCGCCAGCGGCGAGCTGTGGGACGAACAAGGCGGCTTCAAAGTGCGAAACGCAGCGAGCGGAGCGAGCAATCAAACACTGCTTGCGCTCCAATGCGATAGGGCCCGCCGAGGCGGGCCCTATGGTCTTGATCATTGCTGAAATGAGGTCAGCGCTGGTCTCCTAGCAGTGCGTCCAGACGCGGGGTGTTGCTACCGGGACCACCGCTGTAACTGGGCGCCTCTTCTCGACGCTGAGGTTGATCAGCGCCGCCGTGTTCGCCTTGTTGACCGGTATTAATCCCGTTTGGAGTGCTCTCGGAAGACTTGAGCTCACGTACCACATCCGGAATCTCACCCGGCTCTGCCCGGCCCGTTTCCAAGGTCTCGATCTGCTTGCGCAGATGGGTAGTGAGGTTGGTGCGGTACGCGGCCTCAAAGTTGCGCAGCGACGCGACAGCCGCCGTCAGGTCGTCACGCTGCCTTTCCAGATCGCCGAACATCTCTCCGCGCCGACTCGCAATCTCGCGATCGAGCTTCTCCGCACGGCTGTGTGCGTCGGCCTGCAGCCGCTCCGCATTGACCCGAGCCTCCGACTCCACGCGCTCCGCGCGGGTACGAGCGTCGGTGGTGAGCTGATGAGCGGTCCGGTTGGCCTCTTCCCGGATCCGGTTCGCGTCCTCGGTGGCCTCCTCGACCAGGCGCTCGGCTTGCTCGGTCGACATCTCGACCAGGCGGACCACCGCGGCGCTGGCCTCCTTGCCCGTCGTGACCACGATCGTGCCCGATTGTGGCTGCGCCAGTGGAGTGTGGGACGGTGCCGGCGGCCGCGGCTGGGGAGCCTGGACCGTAGGGGCGGCAGGAGCTATCGGTTGCTGAGCAGGAGGAGGCGCCGCCTTCAATGCCTCGATCTGCTTCTTAAGGTTCTGGTTTTCCTCGATGAGTTGCGCGAAGCTCTCCTCGACCTCGTCAACGAACTCGTCAACCTCCAACACTTCATAGCCGGATTTGCGGGCCATCCGGAACCGCTTGTTGCGGACGTCGTCGAGCGTCAGCGTCATCGTGCACCTCGGGTATCTAGGTGGGACTTTGGGGTGGGGCCGGTCACCTCACCGCCCTACCGTACCCAATTTGGTGTGGGTGCACAGCCGAGCCAAAGAAGTCTCGAAAGACACTGTGAAGTCAGCAAAGACGCTGCTGAAGGGGCGGGTCAGAAGAACAAGCTGCGGTTAACTTGCATCAGGATGCTGACCAGGATCGCCAGACCGATGAACGCCAAATCGAGCATCATGTTGCCAACCCGGACGGGCTTGAGCACCTTGCGGAGCAGCCGAAGTGGCGGGTCGGTGATCGAGTAAATGATCTCGGCGAAGACGAGCATCGGTCCTCTGGGCTCCCAGTCGCGGACGAGGACCGGGACCCAGGACAAAATCATGCGTGCAAATAAGATCAACAGAAAGATCCACAAGATCCAGTTGATAATGAGTCCCACGACAAACACGGTTTAGGCCTGCCTGTATCGCTTTATGGCTTACTTCGGTGTACTACGCGTGACACCAGCCTAGGCGCGCAGACCGTCTCGGCGGAGTCCCTAGCTAGCTCTGGTTGAAGAAACCGCCCGCAATCCGTTCCTTGTCTTCCGCTGCGACAGTGACATCGTGCGGCGAGAGCAGGAACACCTTGCTGGTGACGCGTTCGATACTGCCACGCAAACCAAAGATGAGACCAGCGGCGAAGTCGACCAGCCGCTTGGCGTCGACATCCTCCATGTCGGACAAGTTCATGATGACCGGCACGCCATCACGGAAGTGCTCGCCAATGACGCGCGCCTCGTTGTACGTGCGGGGATGAACAGTGGTGATTCGTGACACATCTGCCGTCCGTGCGTGGGGAGCGAGGGTTGTCGTACCGGATGACGAGACCGAGGTGGATGCTGCTGCCGCCTGGCGACGACTTTCGAGAGGAGTCACCGTCGCAGGCTTATCCGGTGCGGCGAGCGGTTCATCCCTGCTGCTCTCCTCGATCAGCTCCTCGTAGTTGGCGGCGTCGTAGGCAGCATCGTCGTAATCGGTGTACCGATCGTCGGTGACCAAGCCGAGCCAAGCTGCTGCGCGCTTTAGCCGTTCCGCCATCTCATCCGCCTCGAATCTGGACCAATTTGTTAGGCCCTATTTGTCCACCTCTTCATAGAGCTTTTTCTCAGTGCCTTGTTTTCTCAGTGCCTTGTTTTCTCAGTGCGTTGTTACCGAACCACAATTGCGCCACAGGCAGCGCGCTGTTGCAGCTGAGATTACCGGCCAGGCATCGTGATGATCGGGCCCGACACGCGCTACTTGAGGAAGTCGGGAACGTCAAGATCATCCTCGAAAGTGGGAGCCCTTGGGGGCACCGTCACGCGCGTCGGCGTAAGCGGCACCGGCGATGGATGTAGCGCTGGTGCCGGACTCTCTGCCGGGGCGGCGTGGTTCGCGGAGCTGTGGTTATGGGACACGGCGGCGGCCGGTTCCGGCTCTGGAGATGTCGGAGTAGGTCGCGCCTGGTGGGTACGCAGATCGGCCGCACGGCTGATACCTGGCTGGCGGCGCGGCGGCTGGCCGCCTTCGAAGCCGGCCGCAATCACGGTGACCCGTACCTCGTCACCGAGCGCGTCATCGATGACGGTACCGAAGATGATATTCGCGTCCTCGTGGGCGGCGCCCTGGATCAGGTTGGCGGCAGCAGAGACCTCGAACAGCCCCAGATCCGAGCCTCCGGCGATGGAGAGCAAGACGCCGTGAGCACCCTCGATGCTGGCCTCGAGCAGCGGCGACGACACCGCCGTTTCGGCAGCCGCACGGGCTCGGTCCTCGCCACGGGCCGAGCCAATGCCCATCAACGCCGAGCCTGCATTCGACATGACCGCTTTCACATCGGCAAAGTCCAGGTTGATCAAGCCTGGTGTGGTGATCAGATCGGTGATGCCGGAGACGCCCTGCATCAGCACCTGGTCCGCTTGCTTGAAGGCGTCCAGGATTGCGATCTGGTGGTCGATCATCTGGAGCAGCTTGTCGTTGGGAATCACGATCAACGTGTCGACCTCTTCGCGGAGGCTGGCGATTCCCTGCTCCGCTTGGACGGCCCGGCGCTTTCCCTCGAAAGAGAACGGCCGGGTGACAACGCCAATCGTCAGAGCGCCGAGCGCCCGAGCAATGCGGGCGACCACAGGCGCGCCGCCGGTGCCCGTACCGCCACCCTCACCCGCGGTAACGAACACCATGTCAGCGCCCTTGAGAGCGTCTTCGATGTCTTGGGCATGGTCCTCGGCCGCCTGGCGGCCCTTGTCCGGATCCGCGCCGGCGCCCAGGCCACGGGTGAGATCCCGACCGATGTCCAACTTGACGTCCGCATCGCTCATCAGCAATGCCTGCGCATCGGTGTTCACGGCAATGAACTCGACGCCTCGAAGCCCGGCCTCGATCATCCGGTTGACCGCGTTGACGCCGCAGCCGCCGACGCCCACGACCTTGATGATTGCCAAGTAGTTCTGTGACGCAGAAACCACGGTTCCGCCTCTTCTTTCATGTCCGCGGACGAGTGGTCGCACCAAGTCTCAACGTGAGGTCAACAGTTAACTTGTCACGGTAGGGAAACGGCGCGGTGTTCAATGAGGCTACGAGATGGTGACCAGTGATGCTCTTGTGACACGCCAGGATCAGTCATTATCTGTAATTGCTATATCTCTAGTAGAGGTTGAGGTTGCGCTGACCTCGATATTCCATCCAAAAACGGCGCACGTCCTTCGTCCCCGAGAGACGACGAAGAAGGCGACCACCCCGCGCGATCCGGCGCCCGCGATGTTCGCGACGCCGCTCTGCAGGACGAGCCGACGAAACGCCTCAAAAACGGAGCTGGTTCTTCGACACAATCGTTTCGTCGGATCCGACGAAGACGGCGGCCCCAGCGAACATCGCAGCGAGCGATGCGAGCCATCAGACACAGCGAACGCAGGAAGCGGAGCTCAAATACGAACAGCGGGATTGTGCGGGCTCGAGACGTCGATCGAGGACCTCGGCTTGCGCTTGAGCAGCGCGCCGGCGACTTGGGCCTTCAGCTCCGAATCCGTTGCGCTGCCCCAGGTCACCGTCGGTCCGGATTGCAAAGTCAACACAATGTTGTCGCGGCCACTCGCTCTGATCCGGTCGACCTTCCTGCGCAGCTTGTCCGGAAGTGCTGCGGCGACAGTGGCAACCTCACGGAGGAGCGGGGCATCTGTCGGGCTGACGTCTGCCAGCACCACGTCTGGTGGCAGT
>DATLQC010000079.1:0-4474 GCA_035535395.1 Propionibacteriaceae bacterium
TTCATCTTCCGGACCCGTGAGTTCGAGCAGATGGAAATGGAGTTCTTCGTGGAGCCGGGGAGCGACGAGGACTGGCACCAGTACTGGATCGACGAGCGCACCCGCAGGTATACCGACATCGGCATTGCGCCGGAGAACCTGCGGCATTTCGAGCACCCCAAAGAGAAGCTGTCGCACTACTCGAAGCGGACCGTCGACATCGAATACCGGTTCGGGTTCCCCGGCGGCGAATGGGGCGAGCTGGAGGGCATCGCCAACCGGACCGACTTCGACCTCTCGACCCACAGCAAGCACTCCGGCGTCGATCTGTCCTACTTCGATCCAACAACCGGCGAGCGGTATGTGCCCTACGTCATCGAGCCGGCTGCCGGGCCGAACCGGGCGATGATGGCATTCCTGGTCGACGCGTACGCCGAGGACGAGGCTCCCAACACAAAGGGTGGAGTCGACAAGCGTACTGTGCTGCGGCTCGATCCCCGGTTGGCACCGGTGAAGGTCGCCGTACTCCCACTGTCGCGTAATGAGGCCTTGTCGCCTCGGGCCCGAGAGCTTGCTCAGCGGCTGCGGCAGTTCTGGAACGTAGACTTCGACGACGCCCAGGCAATTGGCCGTCGCTACCGCCGACAGGATGAAATCGGTACGCCGTACTGCGTCACCGTCGACTTCGACACCCTCGACGACCAGGCCGTCACGGTACGTGACCGCGACTCGATGACCCAGGAGCGAGTGTCGGAGGACAAGGTGATCGAGTACCTCGCACAACGGCTGCACGGTTGCTAACTACCCTGTCCACCGCTGACAAGTCGGCGTTGAAAGTGGGGCCCATTGAGGTCGCTCCGCCGGTGGTGCTGGCGCCTATGGCGGGCATTACGAATGCGGCTTTCCGGCAGCTCTGTCGGGAACAGGGTGCCGGGTTGTACGTCTGCGAGATGATCACATCGCGCGGACTTGTGGAGCGGGACCGCAAGACGTTGTCGATGCTGCAGTTCGACCCGGGGGAGCGGGTGCGGTCAGTTCAGCTGTACGGTGTGGATCCCGTGATCATGGCGCGTGCCACCGAGATTTTGTGCAATGAGTACGGCGTCGGTCATGTCGACCTGAACTTCGGTTGTCCAGTTCCTAAGGTGACTCGCAAGGGCGGCGGTGCCGCGCTGCCGTACAAGCGCGACCGGCTTCGGATGATCTTGGAAGCCACCGTCCAAGCCGCGGCACCATACGGCGTACCGGTGACGATCAAGACCCGGATCGGCATCGACAATGATCATCAGACCTACCTCGATGCCGGCCGGATCGCCGAGGATTCGGGCTGCGCGGCGATAGCGCTGCATGGCCGGACCGCACAGCAGGCGTACGCGGGTCAGGCGGACTGGAACGCCATTGCGGCGCTGAAGGCGCACGTCTCCGTTCCGGTGTTGGGCAATGGCGATATCTGGGAGGCAGCCGACGCGCTGCAGATGATGCGGCAGGCCGGCGTCGATGGCGTGGTCATCGGCCGCGGGTGCCTCGGTCGGCCCTGGCTCTTTCGAGACTTGGCCGATGCTTTTGCGGGCCGCCCTCGCCAGCCACTGCCCACTCTCGGCGAGGTCAAGCACATGCTGCGCCGTCATGCCGAACTGCTGGTGGGCCTGTCAGACGAGCTACACGGTCTCAGCGATCTGCGCAAGCACATGGCTTGGTACTTCAAGGGCTTCCCGGTAGGCGGCGAGCTGCGGCACCACCTAGGAATGGTCTCCTCCTTTGCTGAGCTCGACCAGCTGCTGTCCCAACTAGACCCCGATGTCAGCTTCCCAGCCTCCGAATTGGGCTCCCCTCGGGGACGGCAGGGCGCGCCACGCGCAAAGGTGGCGCTGCCTGACGGCTGGCTGGCCGATACCTCCGGTCGTGATCTTGACCTCGCCGCTGCCGAGCAGGGCATATCGGGTGGTTGACGAGGTCACTCCCCGCGCCAAGGCCTGGGCGGACACCATGGCCGGTCATCTCGATAGCGAGCTGGTACGGGCCCACTCGGGTTCGCCCGCCCGCCCGGGACCGGGATCAATTGTGGACCGAAAACTGCGCGAGCAGCACGAACGTGCGACGCTTCGACCCAGCTCAGCCTTTGCCGAAGGAGCTGGTAATCGCGCCGTTGCGGAGGAGCCTGACGACCAGCGCACCTGCTTTGAGCGTGACCGCGATCGAATCGTGCACTCGACGGCCTTCCGTCGACTCGCCGGCAAAACCCAGGTTGTCGTCTTTCCCACCGATCACCAGCGCACTCGACTGACCCACGCTCTGGAGGTAGCTCAGGTCGCAACATCGATCGCCCGCGGGGTGGGTGTCAATGTCACCTTGGTCGAAGCGATCGCCCTCGGGCATGACTGCGGTCACGGGCCGGGCGGGCATGCCAGCGAGGACGCTTTCGACGTCTTCATCCCAGAGGGATTTGACCATGGGCCATGGGGTGCAGATGTTCTGCTGCAGAGCCTCAATCTCTGCGCTGAGACGTTGGACGGAATCCGCAACCACTCCTGGTCACGGCCGGCGCCACTTACGGTGGAGGGCCACATCGTCAGCTGGGCAGACCGGATCGCCTATTGTGCTCACGATCTTGAGGATGCCATTCATGCCGGAATCGTCGTGCCAGATGATCTTCCTGCCGAGATCATCGAGGTGTGCGGGCCGACCCGGCGGGAGCAGCTCAACACCTTTGTCAAGGCAGTGATACGCGCGGTCGCGGAGCACGGCGAAGTCGGGATGGCTCTGGCTGAGGCAGGAGCCTTGGCGGCGCTGCGGACGTTTAACTATGAGCGCATCTACGTACGGCCCGCCTCGCTGGCCCAGTCCCGCGCAGTTATTGAGGTGCTTCGCGCCTTGGTCGAGTACTACAGCGAGCATCCGGAACTAATCCCGGACGAGCTGGAGGTGCAGCCGCGATCGGATGCCGCCGTACGGGCGGCTGTGACGTATGTGGCTGGGATGACCGACAGGTATGCCTTCGACCTGGCTGTGCAACACCTGAACTGGCCACGGGAGCGACTGCCGCACGGCATTGGCCGGGAGGGGTAATTCCGGCTAGTCCGCAGAAACACAGCTTGATCAAACTGCCGTTGCAGCGCCAGGGATTGTGTTGTAATCAGCCGGTGGGGCAGCGCGTACGCGGCATCAGCAAGACGTCGTACGCCTGGCGCATCGCTGCGACCGTGCTTGGCATCGGATTGCTTCTGAACGGCTCATTGCGCATGAGCGACGATGCCTGGCCCTTTGGACCGCTCTCGCAATACGCGTTCTCGCCTGCCAAAGACACGACCATCGTGATCACCCGCGTTGAGGGTCTGCTGGCAGATGGACGCCGCTTCGACCTGCCGTTGCGTGTCGAAACGGCCGGAATCAGCCGTGCCGAGATTGAGGCACGCATCCCACAAATAACCGCTGATCCATCGCTACTCCGGTCGGTGGCTGATGGATGGAGCTCGCGGCATCGCGGTGAACCCCCGCTTATCCGGGTCTGGTTGGTGCAAGATCAGACGCGGCTCGTCGATGGTCGGGTTGGTCCGACCCGTCTGGTCGAACTCACGGCGTGGGAGCCGCCCTCATGAGGACGCTGCGGTCGGTCGGCTTGTGGTTCATGCCGGTGGTTCCAGAGTCGCGGGTGGCAGTGCTGCGTACCGTGCTCTACCTGTTCGTGATCATCGACATCCATCTTTTTGTGCGGGATCCCATTCCGCTGAGCAGGCATCCCGAGCTTTACCAGCCGCTGATGATCGAGCGCCTGTTTCGCCTCCCGCCGCCTAGCGTGCCGTTGAGCATTACGCTCTACTTGATCTTGATGATCGGCTGTCTGCTGGCAGCGGCCAATGTGCTGCCGCGGCTGGCCGGTGGAGTAGTGGCTGCAGCCTTCACCTGGTGGACGGCAATCGGCATGAGCTACGGGAAAGTCGATCATGATCATCTCGCGCTAGTCATCGCGCTGTGGGTACTGCCCACGGTAGGTGTGATCGCCGATCGATGGCGGAGCGTGGAACGCTCAGCGCAGGCCGGATGGGCGCTCAGGTGCATTCAGATCTCAGTGATCTTCACCTACTTCTTGTCCGCACTTACCAAGATCCGCAGTGGCGGATGGAGCATCACCAGCTGGCCGGAGAGTTCGATCCTGATGTGGGCGATCGTCCGGCGACCGCACGGGCTCGGTCAGTTTTTGTTGCCGTATCCGGACCTGCTTCACATCATGCAGTGGCTGTCCTTTACAGCTGAGTTGACCGCAGTGGTGGTCCTATGGCTGCGCGGCCGAGCGCTGCTCGCCGCGGCAGTGTTCTGGATGGGCTTTCACGTCTTCACCTTTGGGATCTTGTACATCCACTTCGCGCCAACGGCGATCTGCTGGCTGGCGTTCGCGCCGCTAGAGCGACTTGGTCCCTGGCTGCGCCGGGTCAAAGCCAGCCGGGGGGAGCGCGCAGGCCGGAGATCCGCCGGGCATACGGTGCCGGTTGTTCGCGAT
>DATLQC010000080.1:0-4682 GCA_035535395.1 Propionibacteriaceae bacterium
TCGGCGACAAGATCACGACCATACTTTCCGAGCGCCTCGTACGTCCCCTCCGGCGTCGCCGAGGTGACCCGCTGGTGTCCTCTGACCTCGGTCAGCGCGGATAAGAAACCGTTTCGGGTCAGGCCATGCTGCTGCAATAGCCGCCCAGCGGCGGAGGAGGATGCCTCATCGAGCAACGCAATGATCAGGTGCTCCACCGAAACGTACTCATCCTTGAGCCGTCGCGCTTCTCGCGAGGCATTGTCGATCAAGCGTGAGAGCCGCTGCGTCACGAACACCTGCCCAGGCGCCGCACCCGGACCGGCAACACGAGGTCGGCGTCCTAGCTCGGCCTCTAGATCCTCACGCAACCGGTCCGGATCCGCCCCCGCGCGGGCAAGTAATGGCCCGACCAAACCCTCACCCTGGTCCAGCAGCGCCAGCAGCAAGTGCTCGCCGTCGACCTCGGTGTGACCAAAGCGGAGCGCCTTGGTCTGTGCCTCATGCAACGCCTCCTGCGACTTCTGAGTCAGGCGGTTCAGGTCCATCGATCTCCTCCTCTGGCACGTGTTGAGCGACTTTGGGCGTGCCGGTGCAAACGCTCCAGCTGCGCGACCCGATCGAGTAGGTCGATGATCAAACCGAGCGAGGCGTAGCTAAGGTTCAGTTCTCTGTGGAGCCGTTGGATTCTGGCCATTGCCGCAACCTGCGACGGCTCAAACCACAGGCCGCCCTGCGCATCCCGAGTCATCTCGAGCAGGCCGAGTGCAGTCAGGCGGCGTACCAGATCAGGATGTACGCCGGTGAGGTGGGCATAGCTGTCCAGACTCAGCCGGTACGGGCGAGCCAGCGCATATCTTCGCTCGATGGTCATCGTGATCGCCTCGGCTCGAAGGTGGAACGCTCTCTAAGCTCCTCAAAAAGCCGTCTCTCCTCAGGCGTCAGGGAAGACGGGACCCGGATCTGCGCCTCGGCGTAGAAGTCGCCCGGTTCGCCGCGACGGTTCGGCAACCCATGCCCTTTCAGCCGCAGCCGCCGGCCGCTGGACGTGCCGGCTGGCACATTGACCGTAGTGGTACCTCCAGGCGTATCGACTCGGACAGTGGCGCCAAGAGCGGCATCCCACGGAGAGAGCGGCAGAGTGGCAGAAAGATCACGACCGGATACCCGATAGCGCGGATGCGGCGCAATCCGGGTGATCAGATACAGGTCGCCGGGCTCTCCGCCGTCCATCCCGCGGCCGCCCTGCCCGCGTAGCCGGATGCGCTGCCCATCGACCACGCCGGCGGGAATGTTCACATCAAGGGTGCGCTGACCATCCGGACCGGTGATTGTGAGGCTGCGCTGGGTTCCGTGATAGGCCTCCTCGACGCTGATCTCCGCCTCAACTTCCTGATCGGAGCCGGGGATCGGACCCCATGAGGTCCGACCGCGGCGGCCGCCGAAGATTCCCCCGAGCAGATCATCAAGATCAATATCCTCTCCGACGTCGGTGAACCGTACGCCTCCTGCTCCGGGCCATGGCCCTCCCTGTCCCGGACCACCCGCCCCGGCACCCGCATAGGCACGTGCCTGCCGCCAGGCTTCGGGATCGACGTCGGGCGGCACGCGGCGGAAGTCCTCACCGAACGCGTCGTACCGCTTGCGAAGATCAGGATCGGAGAGCACGTCGTACGCCTCAGAGATCTCTTTGAATCGCGTCTCCGCAGCGGGGTCTTTGTTCACATCGGGGTGATGTTGCCGCGCCAGCCTGCGGTAGGCCCGCTGGATCTCGGACTGGTCGGCATTCTTTCCGACACCCAGGACCTCATAGAAGTCCCGTGCCATCAATCACTCCTGTTGGCGCTCCTGGTGGCCACCACGACGGCCGCAGGGCGCAGGATTTCGTCGTCTCGCCCGTACCCAGGACGTAACACCTGGGCCACCGTGCCGGGAACCAGCTCCTTGTCGGCGACTGTTCCGACCGCCTCATGGAGAGCGGGGTCAAAGGCCTTACCGGTGTCGTCGCGACGTGGGAAGCCCAGACCGTCAAGAACCGACAGTGCCTGCTGATGCACGGCGCGTACGCCCTCGATGATTTGGTCGGGATCGGATGAAGCATGCTCCAGCGCCCGCTCTAGGTTGTCGACGACCGGCAACCAGCCGGCGGCCGTCCGGACCCTTTCCTGCTCTCGCGCCCGCACCAAGTCTTTGGCGCAGCGTTTCCGGAAGTTGTCCAACTCAGCCGCGGCACGTCGCCAGCCATCCTCGAGCTGCGCAATTCGTGCTTTGGCCTTCTCAAGGGCCTCTGACTCGGCCTCGGCACGCCCTGAGCTTGTCGAAGCACCCTCAGAGGTCTGCTGCTGTGTTTCCACACGATTGCGCTCGGGCGGCTGCTCTTCGGGCTGCACACCGTTGCGATCCGGGGTCTGCTGCTCGGACATGATCAACGTGCGGTGAACTCGGCGTCGATGACGTCGTCGGAGTCATCGCCTGGTTCGGTTCTTTGGCCTTGCGACGAACCAGCGCCGGCTCCTGTCGCCGCCCCGGCCCGTACGGAAGCAGCCAGGGACTGCAGCAGCTGGTGCATCTCTCCGTTGAGCGCGCGCAGCCGATCGATGTCTGCCTGTTCCTCCAGTGCCGTGCGCGCCTCGTTGAGCAGCAGCTCCGCGCGAGCGCGCTCATGCTCGGGTACGGTCCCGGCATTGTCGTCGAGCGTTCGTTGTACCTGGTAAGCAACGGTGTCCAGCTCGTTACGAGCGTCCACCTGTGCGCGCAACGCAGCATCCTCACTGTGGTGCGCCTCGGCGTCGGCGACCATGCGCTCGATCTCGGACTGGTTCAGCGTCGAGGTCTCGCTGATGGTGATTTGCTGCTCGGCGCCGGTGTCCTTGTCGCGCGCCGAGACATGCAGGATGCCATTGGCATCGATGTCGAAGGTGACCTCTACCTGCGGCACACCGCGTGGTGCTGGTCGGATGTTCTCCAAACGGAATCGGCCCAGCATCCGGTTGTCGCTCGCTCGTTCCCTTTCACCTTGAAGTACGACAACATCAACTGCGGATTGGTTGTCTTCGGCGGTGCTGAAGATCTCGGCACGCCGGGCCGGGATGGTGGTGTTGCGCTCGATGACCTTGGTCATCACACCACCGAGGGTTTCCAACCCCAACGACAGTGGCGTCACGTCGAGCAGCAGGACGTCCTTGACCTCGCCCTTGATGATCGCTGCCTGGATGGCGGCACCAATGGCCACCACCTCGTCTGGGTTGACCGTCATATTGGGTTCGCGGCCGCCGGTCATGCGGCGTACCAGGGCTTGTACGGCAGGGATCCGTGTCGAGCCCCCCACGAGGATGACTTGATCAATGTCGTCAGTTGTCACCTTGGCGTCTGCCATGGCCTGCTTCACCGGCCCCAAGCACCGCTCAACAAGATCGGCAGTGAGCTGGTCGAACGTTGATCGCATGAGATTGACGTTCAAGTGCTTGGGTCCTGATGCGTCCGCCGTCACAAACGGGAGGTTGACCGCAGTCTGGGTAACGGCCGATAGCTCGACCTTGGCCTTCTCGGCCGCCTCGAAGAGCCGCTGCAGAGCCTGCGGATCGTCTCGAAGATCGATGCCATTGGTCTTCTTGAAGTCGTCGGCAAGGTAGTCGACGATCCGGCGGTCGAAGTCGTCGCCACCTAGGTGGGTATCGCCCGCGGTCGCCATCACCTCGACGACCCCTTCCCCCACCGTCAAGATGCTGACGTCGAAGGTGCCGCCGCCAAGATCAAAGACCAGGACCGTCTCGTTCTCGAGCTTGTCCATGCCGTACGCGAGGGCCGCTGCGGTCGGCTCATTGATGATTCGCAGGACCTCTAGGCCGGCGATGCGTCCGGCGTCCTTGGTCGCTTGCCGTTGCGCATCGTTGAAGTACGCCGGGACAGTGATCACGGCCTCGGTGACCCTTTCACCGAGGTACTTGCCTGCGTCGTCGACGAGCTTGCGCAGTATTTGTGCTGAGATCTCCTCGGGCGCGTAGAGCTTGCCGTGGACTTCGAACCGCGCCGCGCCGTCCGGCCCGGGGACGACGTCGAAGGAGACGGCACTGAGCTCGCTGGTCACCTCGTGGTACATGCGGCCGATGAACCGCTTCGCCGAGTAGATGGTGCCCTTCGGATTCAAGATCGTCTGGCGTCTGGCCATCTGTCCGACGAGCCGCTCGCCGGAGTCCACGAAGGCGACCACGGATGGCGTAGTTCGGTTGCCCTCGGCGTTCGGGATGACCTGGGCCTGTCCACCTTCCATAGCCGCGATAACCGAATTCGTCGTTCCAAGATCAATGCCGACTGCCGTTGCCATGGCTCACTCCTGTCGCCAGTTTGCCTAACTTGATCATGCTGTCACTGCAGCTGGCGGCCGACATCCCGTGAATGGGGGAGGTCGTAGGCTTCCGTCCTTGCCATCGGCCGCCCCGTGCAACGTTTGCGGAAACGGAGTCCAGGCGGACCGATTAGCGGTGCTGGAGAGCCAGCACGGTGAGCTCGACGCGAGAGTGGATGTTCAGCTTGGTGTAGGTGTGCTTGAGATGTGCGTCGACCGTATGCGGCGATAAGTTCAGGTACTCCGCGATGTTCCGGTTGGTCAGTCCGCCGGCCACTAATTCGGCGATCCGCAGCTCAGCATCAGTGAGCGTCCGCCATGGGTCTGACCACGCCAGCCCCGTACGCCTCTTCGACAC
>DATLQC010000081.1:0-42973 GCA_035535395.1 Propionibacteriaceae bacterium
CACGGAACACCGTCGCGCGGATCGGAATTGATTCCCCGACCACAGCCTTGGCGGGGTAGGCGCCGCCCTCGATCACCGGTGACACCTTGTGCACCGGTATGCGTTCGAAGATCGCTCCCAGCGTCGGCTTGGTGATCGTGACGGCCGGCGTGCCGCCAGGTGAAGTATCTGGCGGCGTGGTTGAGGCCTGGGCCGAGGATCTTGTGGAATCTGGCTGAGCGGCGTCGTCACGCTCAGGCATCGGGAGTCCTGAATTTGTTGCCGTCACGACCCTCAACCTATCGGCCCTACTGCCTGAGCGGCAGGGGGTCGATACCTAGACATTGGCTGCATTAGCTCCATTCATTTTGGGTACAAGCACCACCGTGCTTGATTGCTCTGCTCGCTTTGCTCGCTCCGCGCGGATCGCGCTTTGTAGCCGCCTAATTCGTCGTCACTCGGGGACGAAAAGCGTGTCCCCTCCCTCCTCCTCAGCACGGCGGCGCGCGATCCGTGTTTGATTGCTCCGCTCGCTATGCTCGCTCCGCGCGGATCGCGCTTTGTAGCCGCCTACTTCGTCGTCACTCGGGGACGAAAAGCGTGTCACCTCCCTCCTCCTCAGCACGGCGGCGCGCGATCCGAGTCCATCCGACTGGATGACAGCAGAAACCCCATGTCACACAAAGTTCGCCGGTAGGTTATCCAAGTGCGCGCAATTCGCCGTTTCAGCGTTCGCCCGGTTCTACCAGAGCCGCTCAAGCCATTGGGCGACCTGGCCCGCAACCTCCGTTGGTGCTGGCACACCGAGACGCAGGATCTTTTTCGGTCCGTGGACCCTCAGCTGTGGGAGAGGACTGGCGGCGACCCGATCCGGCTCTTGGCTGATGTGTCTGTCGAGCGCCTTCATGCGCTGTCCATCGACAAGCGGTTTCTTAAGAACCTTCGCCTGATTCAGGCCGATCTTGCCGACTACCTGACCGGTGATTTGTGGTATCAGAGCTACGCCACGGAGAACCCGGCAGCGCCGGTGGGTATCGGCTACTTCTCGCCCGAGTTCGGTATCACCGAGGTGCTTCCGCAGTACTCAGGTGGCTTGGGCATTCTCGCCGGTGACCACCTCAAGGCCGCAAGTGATCTTGGCGTTCCGATCATCGGAGTCGGACTGCTCTACCGGCAGGGGTATTTCCGGCAGTCGCTCAATGCAGCGGGTTGGCAGCAGGAGCGCTACCCGCTCCTCGACCCGAACGCATTGCCGTTGACGTTGCTACACGATGATGATGGTCCGGTCCGAGTGGAGGTCCCGCTCGACGGCCGTACGCTCCATGCCCAGGTGTGGCTGGCGCAGGTGGGTCGGGTACCGCTGTTAATGCTGGACTCCGATGTTGAGCAGAACGCCGGCTACGAGCGAGAGATCACCGACCGGTTGTACGGCGGTGGTACCGACCATCGACTTGAGCAGGAAGTGCTGCTCGGTATGGGCGGCGTACGGGCCATCCGCGCGTACTGTCGAATCACCGGCACGCCGGCACCGACGGTGTTTCATACCAACGAAGGTCATGCCGGGTTCCTTGGTCTCGAGCGGATTCGGGAGTACATGCAAACGGGCGTGGATTTCGACACCGCACTCGAACTCAGCCGCGCCGGGACTGTCTTTACGACCCATACTCCGGTTCCGGCCGGCATTGATCGGTTTCCACGCGAGCTCATCGTTCACCAATTCGCCGGCTTTGACGATCTGTCGCTAGATCGCGTGCTGGCATTGGGCGCCGAAGATTATAAGGGCGGTGACCCCAACAAGTTCAACATGGCCGTGATGGGTTTCCGGCTTGCCCAGCGGGCCAACGGGGTCTCCTCGCTGCATGGCGTGGTTTCTCGAGAGATGTTCCAGGGATTGTGGCGATCGTTCGACACCAGCGAGGTCCCGATCACTCAAATTACCAACGGCGTGCACCATCTCACCTGGGTGCACCCGGAGCTGCTGGAGCTGCTCGAGGCACCGTCCGGCAGTCCGTCGGAGAGCGACGGCTACGACTGGAACGCGCTGGAGAACGTCGACAGCAAGATCATCTGGGCGCTCAAACGGAGGATGCGCGAAGACCTTATCGCCATGACGCGGGAGCGGCTGGCGGCCAGCAGCGCAAATCGAGGCATGCCAGCGGACTGGGTCGCCAAGGCTCTCAATCCCGACGTCGTTACCTTCGGCTTCGCCCGGCGGGTGCCGTCGTACAAGCGGTTGACCTTGATGTTGCGCGATCCGACTCGGCTGAAAGCGCTGTTGACCAACAAGGAACGGCCGATCCAAATCGTTATCGCGGGCAAAGCACATCCGGCCGACGAGGGCGGCAAGGCCCTGGTGCAACAGGTGGTGCAGTTTGCCGATGATCCCGAGGTCCGGGAGCATATCGTCTTCCTGCCGGACTACGACATCGCGATGGCCAAGCGGCTGTACCCCGGTTGCGACGTCTGGATGAACAACCCGCTGCGCCCGTACGAAGCATGTGGCACATCAGGAATGAAGGCGGCCCTGAACGGCGCAGCCAATCTGTCGATCCTCGACGGATGGTGGGACGAGTGGTTCGATCCGGCGTATGGCTGGGAGATCCCATCCGCCGAAGGTGCGGACGGCGCCGAACGGCGTGATGATCTTGAAGCCAAGGCGCTCTACGACATCATTGAGAACGAAATCGTGCCGCGCTTCTACGATGTTGATCATCACGGGCTGCCGGAGCGCTGGATTCAGATGATCAGGGATACCATCGCTGGCCTGGCCCCTAAGGTCGTCGCTTCACGGATGGTCCGCGAGTACGTGACCAACCTGTACACGCCTGCCGCAGCCTCCAGCCACGCCCTCAACTCCACCAGCGGTGGCGCGCGAGCACTTGCGAGCTGGAAGCGGCGGATTCGGGACGCCTGGTCCACAGTTTCGGTTGAGCATGTGGAGTCGCTTGGCGGCGAGCAGGTGGAGGTAGGAACCAAGATTCACGTCAGTGCGCTGGTCCGGCTCGGCGAGCTCACTCCTGACGACATTCAGGTGCAGCTCGTGACGGGTCGAGTCGGCGCCGATGACCGGCTTTACGAGCCGCGAGTAGACCCGTTCCCTGCTGGTGTCGGCGTCGATGGCGGGCTGCGCCGATATGAGGGCTGGGTGGAGGCGAAGCGTGCCGGTGCCATTGGCTACACGGTCCGCGTTGTGCCCTATCACCCACTCCTGGCGAGCCAGGCGGAAATGGGCCTCGCGGCGCTGCCGGCAAGCACTCCGACACCCCCGTCAGCCGGCTACGCACGCTAATTCTGAGCTGCTCGGCTGTTTTGATTGCTTGCTCCGCTCGCGAGGATCGCGCTTCGGAGCCGCTGCCTTCCTCTCTCACTCGCAGACGAAAAGCGTGTCTGCGCGTTCGTTCGTTCAGGACCGCGGCGCGCGATCCTGGGCGCCTGGAATCCGCCTAGTTCGTCGTCGCCCGCTAGTCGACCTGGAGCACCAGGACCGTGCGACCAGGCAGTTGCAGGGTGGAACCAGCGGCGATCTTTTCTGTGGGCAGTTCGCCATCGGTTCCGGTATGGGCGACGACAGTGTAGGTATCTGCCCACGGTCCATTCGGCAGCTCCACCTGGATCGGGTCCGATCCGGCGTGGAACCAGATCAGAAATGCCTCGTCACAGGCTCGATGCGGGTCGTCGTCAGCGAGGTACATGCCGAGCGTGCGTCGGGTGGGGTCGCGCCAGTCTTGCTCGGTCATTTCAACGTTGTGACCACCGAACCACGCAATGTTCTTACGGCCCAGCGGCTCGCCTTTGGGATCGAGCAGAAATTGTCCGTGCGGGTAACACCCCCGCCGCAAGACAAGATGCTCAGCGCGTAGCTGGAACAGCCTGCGGGCAAGATCGGTCTGATCGCTCCAAGCTTCTTCGGTGTCCCAGTGCACCCACGAGATGGGCGAGTCTTGGCAATATGCGTTGTTGTTGCCCTCTTGAGTCCGGCCCAGCTCGTCACCGCCGGTGATCATGGGCACCCCACACGCCAAGATCAAGGTCGCCATGAAGTTGCGCGCCTGACGATGCCGCAGGTCATTGACTCCCGGATCGTCAGTCTCCCCCTCCACGCCGCAGTTCCATGATCGATTGTCGTCAGATCCGTCACGGTTGGACTCACCGTTGGCGCCGTTGTGCTTGACGTTGTACGTCACAAGATCACGCAGTGTGAAGCCGTCATGTGCGGTGACAAAGTTCACACTCGCCGTTGCTGCTCGGCCGTCGCGATCAAAGATGTCGGGTGAGCCGGTCAGCCGTTGTGCCAGTTCGCCGACACCGTTGGTGTTGCCGCGCCAGTAGTCGCGGACATGGTTGCGGAAGCGATCGTTCCATTCACTCCAGCCCGGCCCAGAGGCGCCCACCTGATAGCCGTACGGACCCATGTCCCAAGGCTCGGCAATGATCTTGACCTGGCTCAGCACGGGATCTTCACGAATCGCCTGCTTGAAGGGATGATCTTGGTCGACATGATGCCGCTCGTCCCTGATCAAGGTCGTGGCAAGGTCGAAGCGAAAACCGTCCACGCCCATCTCGGTAACCCAGTAGCGCAGCGAATCGAGCACCATCCGCAGTACGCCGGGTTCGGAGGTATCCACCGAGTTGCCGCAGCCGGTGACATCGTAGTCGTTGCGCTTGTCGTCGGTGAGCCGGTAGTAACCGAGGTGGTCGATGCCTCGGAAGCACAACGTGGGACCCTCGTGGCCACCTTCGCCGGTGTGGTTGTAGACGACATCGAGGATGACCTCGAGCCCGGCATCGTGCAGCGCCGACACCATCTCTTTGAACTCCCGCACCTGCTGGCCCAAAGTGCCCACTGAACCGTACGCAGAATGTGGCGCGAAGTAGCCAAGGGTGTTGTAGCCCCAGTAGTTGGAAAGCCCTCGACCCACCAAGAAGGGCTCGGAGATGTAGTGATGCACGGGTAGCAGCTCGACGGCGGTAACGCCGAGCTCGGCGAGGTGTTGGACGACGGCGGGATATGCCAGTCCGGCGTACGTGCCACGCAGGTGCTCAGGGACCGCGGGGTGCAGCCGCGTAAAGCCCTTGACATGCAGTTCATAGATCACCGTCTCCGACATGGGCCTCCGCCGCGCGATCGGTCGGGGCGGAGGTGAGTCGGCGACCACGACGCTGAGCGGCACCGCGGCGAACGAGTCGGTGGTATCCGGAACGTAGTTGGACTCTTTGGTGTGGTCCAGAATCGGGCCCGAGTAGTCAACGCCGCCGGTAATCGCGCGGGCGTACGGGTCCACCAGCAGCTTGGCGGGATTGAAGCGAGTCCCGGCCGCCGGATCCCAGCGACCGTGGACTCGGAAGCCATAGCGTTGCTCCACGGTCACGCCAGGGATGAAGACCGTCCAGACCCCATCGTCGTCGCATGTCAGGTCGTAATTGGTCTGGTTCCGATCCTCGTCCACCAGAGCGAGCTCAACCCGTGTTGCGCGCGGAGCCCAGAGCCCGAAGGAAGCACCACCATCGCGCATATGAGCACCAAGAACTGAGGTGTCCGCCGGCACTGGCAGGACAGTGGACATATCTAGGCGCCTTTGCGTCGGCTGCGTGCTGGACCGGTCGCGCTGGAAACGACTTACCCCCTCGCAAGGGGGAGATGCGTCTCATTCTGCCTCAGTTGGACGACAGATGCGGATGATCCGGGCGTCAACAGGGCAGCGCAACCGGTTGTCCCCAACCGTAAGCGTTGGCATTTGCCAATCGCAACACATTCGGGCATAGGCGCCAGATTTTCTGTGCACAAGGCCAGGAATGCGGCCTGGTTATGGGTTGGCGCCGCATTTCTTCGCAGGGGCCGGGAACGCGGCTCTGGTTACGGGTTGGCGCCGCGCTTCTTCACACAAGGCCACGAATGCAGCGCGGGCGGCCAACGGACGGGAGCTTGGAGCGCGCGATCTGAGATAGCTCAGGGGGCAGCGCGCACCCTGTTGTTACGAGGCTCATGGGTCAGCTCAGCCTTGCCGAGAGCCTCCAAGAGCGGCGGTACGTACATGCCGAAACGGCCGCGATAGCCCTTACGCAGGGCCGTACCACCCACCGACCGGATTGTCCTCCGAGCGGCCCCACGCCTCGACGGTGCCTTCCTTGGCCGGCTTCTGTTCGTCGGCGGCTCCGAGGTCGACCCAGTCGTCCTGCTCGACCAGCCACGCGTGCAGATCGTCGATGCATCTGAGCTGGTATCTCAATTGGGTGGATCCGATCTGACAAAACAGCGTCGGCTGGTCTGAGGTCTCGTCCGCCCACACGGTGTAGATCGAGGTTCTGGGCGCCGTACTGAGCTCCCACGGATCGTCTTTGGTTCCGGCAGGCATAGCCGGATTCTCGCAGACGGCCGTAACTAGTAGAACCAGAAGTGAGAGTGCCGCATCGCTAGGCCGGTTGACCAGCACGCGACTAGAGACAGCAGACTTGCTACTCGTGGCGATGAGTGACATTAGAGAGCTCGGCACGATTCTGTCGATCTGGGCTCATCCCGATGACGAGGCCTATCTCTGCGGCGGCATCATGGCGATGGCCACCGCCGCCCAGTCCCGGGTTGTCTGCGTAACGGCAACTCGCGGCGAGCTAGGTGTGACCGACCCCGCGAGGTGGCCTCCGGAGCAACTTCCGGCCATCCGCCAAGCTGAGCTGGCCGAGTGCCTTCGGATACTCGGGGTTACCGAGCATCGCTGGCTCGGCTATGCCGACGGTGGCTGCGTATCCGCCGACTTCGACGGGGCAGCTCACCAGATTGCCACAATCGTTGGCGAGATCGCCCCCGATACGATCCTCACCTTCGCGCCCGACGGTCAGACCGGCCATCCGGACCATATTGCTGTGCATCGCTGGACAGTCGAGGCCGTACGCCGTACCGGCATCGGCACGCTACACGTGGTGGCGAACACCCAGGAGTGGCTCGATGATCACCTTGCTCAATGGATTGAGCTGGGTGCGATCGTCGGCGATCCGCCGGTGCCCTGGACCGGACCGCTGAGCATCGATGTCGCCCTCACCGGTGAGTTCTTGAACCGCAAGTACGCGGCGCTTGCTGCACAGGCCAGTCAGACCGAGGCTTTGCGGGCGGTCGTCGGGGAAGATCGCTATCGAGAGATCATCCGAATCGAGCGTTTTGCTACCTTCGCGCTCGACAGAGCATCGGCCACACTGAAGTCGGATGGAGCGAAGCAGGGAACCGTTGTTACTCATGAGTAATATAACCCGACGGAAGCGCAGAGGGAGCGGAGCGAGATGAAGATCGTTGTGCTGGCCAAGCATGTCCCAGACGCCACAGGGGAGCGGACCTTCGCCGCCGACGGCACCGTTGATCGGGCATCGAGCGACGGATTGCTGTCGGAGCTTGACGAGTACGCGGTGGAACAGGCGCTGCAGATCGCGGATGAGCGCGACGAGGTCGAGGTCGTCGTCATGACCCTGGGCCCTGAAGATGCCGCCGATGCCATCAAGCGCGCCTTGCAGATGGGCGCGTCCGCCGGCGTCCACATCATCGACGACGCCGTGCACGGCTCTGATGCCCTTGCCACGAGCGCGATCTTGGCTGAGGCGATCAAGAACGCCGCGCCTGAGCTGGTGATCTGCGGCATGGCTTCCACCGATGGCACCATGGGAGTTATTCCCGCCATGATCGCGGAGCGACTTGGCTGGCCCGCGGTAACCCTCGGCGCAACCCTCGCAGTGGCCGATGATCATGTCAGCATCCGCCGTGACGACGACGTCGCCAGCTTCACTATTGAGGCCAGCTTGCCGGCAATTGTCAGTGTCACTGATCAATCTGGTGAGGCTCGATACCCGTCCATGAAGGGAATCCTTGCCGCCAAGAAAAAGCCGGTTGAAACCTGGAGGCTTGCTGATCTTGGTATCGAGGCCGCATCAGTCGGCCTGGACGCCGCCTGGAGCAAGGTCATCCAAACGACACCACGTCCGCCCAAAGAACCGGGCCGCGTGGTGCAGGAGGAGAACGGCGCATCGGCGCTGATCGATTTCCTCACTGCTGGAAAGTACATCTGAGAGGAGGCATCGATGCCTGAGGTTCTAGTTGTTGCAGAGCATGCCGACTCGCACGTGTCCAAGCCAGCCTTCGAGCTGCTCACGTTGGCGCGCCGGCTTGGCGATCCGGTCGCTGTGATCTTCGGTGAGATCGATGACACGGTCGCCAAGGCACTGGGGGAGTACGGTGCAACCCGAGTGCTCTTGGTCGCCGATCCGGCCATCAACGACTACCTTGTCGCACCCAAGGCCGAGGCTCTGGCACAGATCGCAGAGAAGCTTCAGCCAGCCGCGATCTTGATCACCTCGACCCCGGAGGGGAAGGAAATCGCGGGTCGGCTTGCGGTCAAGCTGGAATCCGGCTTGATCACCGACGCCACCGACATCGTGGGCGATGGCACGACGACACAGTCAGTGTTTGCTGGCAACTGGACGGTGACCGCGTCAGTCAGTCACGGTGCTCCGATTGTCACGGTCAAGCCGAACACCGTAACGCCGGAAGCTGCGCCCACCGAGGCCGCGGCCGAGCAGGTCGAGGTAAAGATTTCCGACGCGGCGAAGTCCGCGCGCATCGTCAACTCCGAACCCAAGAAGTCCAGCGGACGACCGGAGCTCACCGAGGCCGCAATCGTCGTCTCGGGTGGGCGTGGCACCGGCGGAAATTTCACGGCTGTTGAGGAATTAGCCGACGTCCTGGGCGGCGCAGTCGGCGCCTCACGGGCTGCCGTCGACGCGGGCTGGTATCCGTACGCATACCAGATCGGCCAGACCGGCAAGACCGTCTCGCCGCAGCTTTACATCGCCGTTGGTATTTCCGGGGCCATCCAGCACCGCGCCGGGATGCAAACATCCAAAGCGATTGTGGCGGTGAACAAGGATGCTGAGGCGCCAATCTTCGGCCTCGCTGATCTTGGCATCGTCGGCGACCTGCACAAGGTGCTTCCTGTCGTCATCGAGGAGATCAAGAAGCGCAAAGGGTGACGACTATTTGCTGACAAGTCGGCGGAAGTGAAGCTCATACGCGCGAATCTGAGCGGCTGAGGCAAACTTGGGCTTCATGAGTCGGATCTACCTCGATCACGCGGCCACCACGCCAATGATTCCGGAGGCCGTTGAGGTAATGACGCATGAGCTCACCAGAGTCGGCAACGCATCGTCACTGCATGCCTCAGGCCGGTCGGCGCGTCGGGTGGTCGAAGAGTCGCGGGAAGCGATCGCTGCGCAAGTTGGGGCACAGCCGGCCGAGGTGATCTTCACCAGCGGCGGGACCGAGTCGGACAATCTGGCGATCAAGGGCGCCGTCTGGGCTGGCATCGAGTCCGGCCGTCGCCGGGTCGTGACATCGGCGATCGAACATCACGCCGTCCTGGACTCAGTGGCCTGGCTTGGGCAGTCAGCGACGGCTGAGGTGAGCTACGCCCCGGTTGACTCAGATGGACGGCTCAACATGTCCGCTCTGACCAGCGCCGTCGATTCCGAGACCGCACTGGTCTCAGTCATGTGGGCCAACAATGAGGTCGGTGCGCTGCAGCCCGTACGCCAGATCGCCGACCTCGCCGCCGTGCACGGCGCGATCTCACATAGCGACGCGGTGCAGGCAGTCGGACATGTCGACGTTAACTTCGCCGCAAGCGGGCTTGACCTGCTCTCCTTCACCGCGCACAAGCTGGGTGGGCCGTACGGAATCGGTGCTCTGCTCGCCCGTCGGGAGCTGAGGTTGGCTCCGATCCTGCACGGTGGCGGCCAGGAACGGGACGTACGATCCGGCACGCTCGATGTGGCCGCTGCAGCCGGGTTCGCAGCAGCGCTGGACTTAGCGATCAAGACTCGGGTGCAGGAGGAGCAGCGTATCCGTCGCCTTCGTCGCCAACTTGTGAACTCGGTGCTCGCCGCCGTCCCGTGGGCGATCTGGTACGGGCCAAGGGCCGAGGAAGCTCACCTTCCCGGCATCGCCAGCATTGGCTTCCCAGGTTGCTCGGCTGATGCGATCTTGATGCTGCTGGATGCCGCTGGGATCGACTGTGCTACCGGGGCTGCGTGCTCAGCAGGCGTTTCTCAGCCGAGCCATGTGCTGACCGCTATGGGCTGCAGCGAGGCCGAGGCGCGCTCAGCGCTCAGGTTCTCCCTTGGTCACACCTCGACTCTCGCCGACGTACTGGCGCTCGCGGCAGCGCTGCCCGAAGCCGTCCGCCGAGCCAAGGCCGCAGCCGCCGTCGCGTAAGGTCATTGGTCGGCATTGGCTCGGCGTGAGAGACTTGCCGCTTGCTTAGCGGCGCATTAGAGCTCGCGGAAGGACAGCGAATGAAGGTACTGGCGGCAATGTCGGGTGGCGTTGACTCCGCCGTTGCCGCAGCGCGGGCGCTCGACGCCGGACACGACGTCACCGGAGTGCATCTGGCGCTGTCCAAGAACCCCGAGGCCTATCGTTCCGGGGCACGCGGCTGCTGCTCCAAGGAGGATGCTCACGACGCTCGCCGGGCTGCCGATGTACTCGGCATTCCGTTCTATGTGTGGGATCTCTCGGATCGCTTTGCTGATGATGTGGTGAGCGACTTCCTCGCCGAGTATGCCGCCGGGCGTACTCCTAATCCCTGTCTGCGCTGCAACGAGAAGATCAAGTTCTCGGCGGTTCTGGACCGTGGTATCGCGCTGGGTTTTGACGCCGTCTGCACCGGTCACTATGGCCGGTTGATTCGTAGTGGGAATGACGTGGAGCTGCATCGAGCCGCGGACTCAGCCAAAGATCAGTCATACGTGCTGGGCGTACTCAACCAAGATCAACTTCGCCGGTCGTACTTCCCGCTTGGTTCCTCCCTCAAAGCCGAGGTACGCGCCGAGGCGCGGGAGCGTGGGCTGGCCGTTGCCGACAAGCCCGACAGTCACGACATTTGCTTCATCGCCAATGGCGATACGGCAGGCTTCCTGGAGCAGCGGCTCGGGAATCGACCGGGCGACATCGTGGATCTGGCCGGCGCAAAGATCGGCGAGCATGCCGGATCGCACCGATTCACGGTGGGTCAGCGGCGCGGTCTTCACCTGGGCACACCTGCAGATGACGGGCAGCCCCGCTTCGTGGTCGCTATCACTCCGAGAACAAACACCATTACCGTCGGGCCGCGTGATGCCCTGGTAGTGAAGATCATCAGCGCGATTCGGCCCACCTGGACCGGTGCGCCACTGACAGCCGAATGGTCAAGCCAGGTACAGGTACGGGCTCACGGCCATCCCATGGAGGCCACGGTTGCCGTGCATGATCATGGTCTGGACGTGATACTGGAAACGGCCACTACAGGTGTGGCGCCCGGACAGGCTGTGGTTTTCTATGCGGGGTCCCGAGTTGTTGGTAGCGCGACGATATCGGCCGCCCAAGCGTGACCACCTCGCTTGACAGCGAGCTGCCGCCGATCCGGACTACGGGCATCGGTTCCTGGCCAGGCACCGACATGATGGATGCGATCAAGATCGCCTTTGCGGAGTGCCCGGATCTTCCCTACCTGCCAGAGCTTCCGGCACGTGGACCGCATGCGCAGATGATCGGACGATCAACTGCGTTCCTTGCCGGGTTATCCGTCGACCTACAACCTGCGGGGTGGCGGCTCACCGACGCGTCCAGCCGCGATCACCGGCTAGCGATCAGCACACTGCGGAGTGATCTTGACGTGCTGGAGGAGCACGCTCAGGGCTACGAGGGAACCGTCAAGCTCTCGGTTGCGGGTCCTTGGACGTTGGCAGCCACAATGGAGCGGCCGCGGGGTGATCGGGTACTTGCCGATCCCGGGGCGCGCCGTGATCTCAGCCAGTCGCTGGCCGAGGGAATCGCTCAGCTCGTCGCGGAGCTGGTACGGCGGCTCCCCGATGTCGAGCTACTGGTTCAGCTCGACGAGCCGCTGCTGCCCGCCGTGCTTGCCGGCGCGATCGCGAATGCGAGCGGTCTCGGGAGACATCGTGCCATCCAGCCAAGTGAGGTCAGCGGCGCGATCATCTACACCCGCGAGCGGCTGGCGCCGACCTCGATTGCGGTGCACTGCTGCGCAGCGGATCCGCCAATCGAGCTGCTTCGGCTAGCGGGCGTTGTCGGCGTACTCCTCGACATTGATCAACTGTCGAGCGCGGATTGGGACGCTGCAGCTGTGACTCTCCAGGCGGGACAGTGGATCGGCATCGGAGCACTGCCCACCGACAGCATGTCCACTCTCAATCAACTCGGCCCTGATCAAGTCGCGCGTCGCGTGCTTCAACCACTGCGTGATCTTGGTCTTGAACCGCCGGTCGCCGGGCGCATCGTGATAACGCCTGCCTGCGGGCTGGCGTCAGCATCCCGGGACAGTGCGGTAGCAGCATTACGAACCCTTCGCTCCGCAGCCCAGATCGTCATCGAGCAACTCACCGACTGATCACCTTACGCGTGCTGAGCCTGTCGAAGCGCCTCCGTGCCTTCGACAGGCTCAGGGCACATTCAGCTGAGCGCAGGCTTCTCGGGTGTATAGAGCCAGGCCTGGAAGAACGCATCGAGGTCTTGTCCGGACACCCTTTCGGAGAGCCGGATGAACTGGGCTGTCGAGACATTCCCATACTTGTGCTGCTTCGCCCAGGTGCGCAGTATGACGAAGAAGTCGTGCGACCCGACCTTCTGCCGCAGCGCCTCCAGCGTCATGGCCCCGCGGAGATAGCTCTGCTGGCCGAAGAGGTCGGCTGGATCGGTCAGGCAAGCGGGTGCGGGCGACCAGACTGTCTCAGGATCGTCATACGCCTTCCGGAACTGCTCTGCCGTACTCAGCCCGCCGTGAGCAGCCTCCCAGAGCCACTCCGCGTAGGCAGCGAAGCCTTCGTTGAGCCAGATGTCGCCCCAGTCGCTCAGCGTGACTGAGTTGCCGTACCACTGGTGAGCCCACTCATGGACATTGGTCAAATCGTCGACTGTCTTGCCTTCGTCATTGTCAAAGACAGGCCGGTTCTGCGTTTCCAAGGCGTAACCGACGTCGGTGTCCTTAACCACGATTCCGGCACTGTTGAACGGGTAGGGTCCGAACCGCCGTTCCAAGAAGCGGATCGCCTTCGGTATGAGCGCACGGGCGGCCTGCTGGGTTCCCAGCTTGGGCTCAATGAAGCTCCAGATCGGCAACTTGCGTCCCGTCGTGGTCCTCATGGTTGAGTGATAGACGTCGTAATTGCCGATCGAGATCATGGCTAGGTACGTCGCCTGCTGGTAGGGCTGCACCCAGCGCCAGGTCTCCTTGCCAGCGTTTTTCCGGACACTCCGGAGATCACCGCTGCCAGCCACCTCGAGCTTGGATGGAACGGTGATCTTCATGTCGAAGGTCGCCTTATCGCGCGGTGTGTTGTTGTTGGGGAACCAGGTCATCGCTCCGACCGGTTCGCTGAGCACTGTGGCGCCATCGCTCGTTGGGATCCACCCATCTTGAGCGCCGTCCGGGTCGATGTGGGTGACAGGCTTTCCGTGGTACTTGATCGTTGCCCAGAAGCGGCCGTCCAAGACCTTCGTGGGCTTGATGATCAACTTGTTGTCGCGCCTCGAGAAGTCGGCTCTGCGTCCGTTGACCGTCACCGAGTCGACGGTGAGTCCTTCGAGGTCTAGCGAGAATGACCGTAAGGGCTTCTTCGCTTTGGCCAGGAGCGTGGTTTTCGCTTTGATGCTTCCAGACGTCTGATAGGTCAGGCTTAGCGCGTAGTGCTTGACGTTGTAGCGGCTGCTGCCCACCTCGGGGAACAGCGAGTCAGGGGCTTGTCGCGTGCTGGTTGAGGTTGTGGTGCACTTGACCGCGTCGGCGGTTGCAGTTCCAGCCGGCGCAATCAGCAGACCGAGTCCAAGAGCTCCCATCGCCACCATCGCGGAGAGGCGCGGGCGTAGGGCGAGGGTGGTCATGGAACGCTGCGCAGCGGGCATCTGCACTCCTTGAAAGGGGCGTTGGAGAGGCGGACGCGCCAGACGCTAACAGCTTGAACCGCGCAGCGTGCGAGGCGCGCGTTATTGCTTCGTTATTTCTGCCGCCGGTCCAAAGCAGCCCTCAAACCGACTCCGGCACAGGTGTCGGCAGCGGGCGTTAATGTGCGTACGTGGCGGAAGAGACCGACGGAGAAATTGAGCTTTCGGAATCTCTGGCGAAGGCGAGTCAGCGGCACGCGGATTTCAGCGAGCGGGTGAACGAAGCGCGATGGCGTTACTACGTGCTCGACGCGCCGACTATGTCGGACGGCGAGTTCGACGCCCTGATGCGTCAGCTGATGGAGCTCGAGGACGCATTCCCAGCTTTGCGTACGCCGGACTCGCCGACGCAGCAGGTGGGCCCTCCGCCATCGACCACATTCACTCCGGTTGAGCACCTGCAGCGACTCATGAGCTTGGATAATGCGTTCAGCCGCGCGGAGCTGGATCGCTGGGCCCAGCGTGCGATTAGGGAGCTTGGCGAGAAGCGGCTTGAGCAATCCGGTTACCTGTGTGAGCTCAAGGTGGACGGCCTGGCGATCGACCTGGTCTATCAAGAAGGCCGACTTGTGCGGGCCGCAACCAGAGGCGATGGGCGCATGGGCGAAGATGTCACCGCCAATGTCAAAACGATCAAGGTCATTCCGCATCGGCTGTCCAGTACCGACGTTCCCGAGACGCTCGAGGTACGCGGGGAGGTCTACTTTGCGGTCGCCGACTTCGCCGCGCTCAACGAATCGCTCGTGTTGGCCGGGAAGGCGCCCTTCGCCAATCCACGGAATGCCGCAGCTGGTTCGCTGCGTCAGAAGGACCCGAAGGTGACGGCCTCACGCAATTTGGGCTTCGTGAGCCACGGCATCGGTGCCTTGGAAGGCTTCACTGCCGATCGGCTCTCGGACGCGTACGCAGCGATGGATGGTTGGGGAATTCCGGTCAGCCCGCATCGCAAGCTGGCGCGGAACCTGTCGGAGGTCTGGGAGTACGTCGAGTACTTCGGTGACCATAGGCATTCGGTCGAGCACGAGATCGACGGTGTGGTGGTGAAGCTTGACGAGCGGGCAGTACAGGATCAGCTCGGCTCGACGTCTCACGCTCCGCGCTGGGCGATCGCGTACAAATACCCTCCCGAGGAGGTGACCACCAAGCTTCTCAACATCGACGTCAATGTCGGACGGACCGGCAGGGTTACTCCTTTCGGCGTCATGGAGCCAGTCCAGGTCGCCGGCTCGACGGTGGGTATGGCCACGCTTCACAACGCCAGCGAGATTGTCCGGAAGGGAGTGCTCATCGGTGACACGGTCGTACTCCGCAAAGCCGGTGACGTTATCCCGGAGATCGTCGGCCCGGTTGTTGATCTGCGCGACGGTACCGAGCGAGCCTTCTTGATGCCGACTCACTGCCCGGCCTGCGGTACGCAGTTGCGGCCGGAGAAAGAGGGCGACGCCGATCTGCGTTGCCCCAATGCGAGATCCTGCCCGGCTCAGCTGCGGGAGCGCTTGTTCCACGTTGCCAGCCGTGACGCCCTCGACATCGAGGTGTTGGGATATCAGTCAGGACAGGCGTTGCTCGATGCGGGCCTGCTGATCGATGAGGGCGATCTGTTCAGCCTGACCGAGGAAAAGCTCAAGAAGACCGACTTCTTTACCACCAAGTCGGGGGCCCTTTCCGCCAACGGTGCCAAGTTGCTGGCCCACCTCGAAGTTGCCAAGACCCGACCGCTGGACAAGTTCCTGGTGGCACTGTCGATTCGGCATATCGGCAAGGGCGTCGCGCCCGACATCGCAGCTGCCTTTGGCGACATTGATTCGCTCGGCAATGCGTCTCCAGAACAACTAGCCGAGGTGGAGGGCATCGGACCGACCCTCGTCACCGCAATCACAGACTGGTTCGCCGTGCCATGGCACCGCCAGATCGTTGCCAAGTGGAAGGCCGCGGGCTGCGTGATGCGCAACGAGCCCAAGACTGCAAAGGAGCAGACACTCACCGGACTATCGATTGTCGTCACGGGTTCTTTGGACGGCTATACCCGCGACTCGGCGACCGAGGCGATTACCTCGCGCGGCGGCAAGGTCGCCAGCTCGGTTTCGAAGAAGACCAGTTTCGTTGTGGCGGGCGATGCCCCGGGATCGAAGTACGACAAGGCTGTGCAGCTCAAGGTCCCGGTGCTCAATGGCGCTGATGCCTTTGGGGTGCTGTTGCAGCAGGGTCCTGAGGCGGCGCAGAAGGTCGCGACTGTGGGGGAGTAGCCGGTCGCGCGTCTTGCGTTTGTCCGCACATGGCCACGAATCTCGGCAAAGGGTCGCTGACAGTCAAACATTCGTGGACTTGTGAGAAGAAACGACGGATTCGAATCAGGTCCAGCCGGTCAGGTCAAGGACTTCGTCTGCGCATGACCTCCCGCTCGGAAAGGAATGGTGCAGCTCGTTGGCTATCGAGCTCTTGCCCGAGCCTCACCGACCGCCAATTAACAGCCGATCCACGGGTCTTTACAGCAGGAAGATCTCGAAGAGCTGCTTTTGCTCCCCGATGCCGAAGCCCCAGCTTCCGGTCATCGCGTAATAGACATACCAGCCAAGCAGAAAGATCGCGATCAAGGATCCGAGCAATGCGAGGGACACCCAAATTCGCATTCGCTTCTTTTGCTTGGTGCTCGGAACCTTCAGCGGACCCCATTCACCGACCGATGGCTGTACGCGCGGTGGGGTCGCTCCATGCAGATTGAGATTGCTGAAGATCTTCAACGGCACCGCACCAGGGTAGCCGAGTGCCGTGAAGGTACGGCTTTCACCACAGGCGTGAAACGACGTGGGTCCTTAGGGGCACGTCGTCCAGCACAGGCGTGACAACGCACCCAGGAGCAGGCCGCAAAGCTTGAAGCTCAGATAAACCAGTCGTGGAGCCCGTGGAATCCGGACGCCACAAGCAGAAAACGACCGAGCCGGCCCACAAACACGGTGAGCCCGAACCAGAGAGGTCGCATCGTTGTCGCCCCTGCCAGAAGCGCAACCGCGTACAGCGGGGGAAAGCCGATAACAGCGGCGATGAAAACGATCGGCAATCCCCAACGCTCCTGGCCTACAAGATCAAGAAGCTTCTCCCCGGCCGCCCGCAAGCGGGCACGAGTCGGTCCGACCGGGCGCTGCTTTCGGACCTCGCGCCGATGCTTGATGAACGAAAGCTCCTTGCCTTCACGTACACCAAAAAAGAGCAGTAGCTTCCCTATGGTTTGCCCAATTGCAATGCCGATGGCAATGGGAATGGGGCCTGCAACTGCCGACATTTGTGAGGCGATGATGTACGCCTCGGCATTGACAATGGGAATGATCGCAGAGACGATTCCGAAACCGATCGAGGTGAGCAAAGCGACAAGCTCAGCCCACCCAAATGCGACCACTTGCCGACCGTACCTGAGGTCGGTACGCCCGCCTACTTAACGAGTGCGGCGAGATGATGCAGCCTGGCAATCTCAGACTCAAGAAAGGCAGGCCCACCCAGGCGGCCGATCACAATAACCCGATCACGGGTCAGCGGCGTGACGACCGCGGTCGTGTCACCCCAACCCGGACTCCACTCCGCGTCCAGATCGGTGCGGTGAGTGGTGTCGAACGGTGTGAACTTCGCCGCAACCTCGGGGGGCAAATCCGGCGCCAAGGTGGTCGAGAAGCTTGGCTTGGCGGCCCGGTCCGAGACGTCGAGCAAGGTTGCCCAGTGCGACCGAAAGACCACCGGGCATAGCGAGACCAGTGTTTCCGCCGCGTGCGGCGGATCAGCCGCCATTCGTTCCAGCGCTTCCAGGTCGGACTGGAGCCCGCCACCTTCGGGATACCGGGCAATCCACTCCACCCGTACGCCGGAGAGATTTTGGCACGCGGTCACGATGGTTTCGGCCAACTGGTTCGGAGGCAGGTCGACGATGAAGTCATCGACAACGCTGCCGTCAGCCCGCTTCTCCACGATCTCGACGGCATTGATGTCGGCACCGACACCGCCCATCGCTGTAGCAACCGAGCCCAACGAGCCGGGCCGGTCCGGGAGGGTGATCCGCATCAGGAACACGTGAACATCTTTCCTTACATCGATTACTGGCATGTTTCGGGGCGATAAAGGCGCAATGCCGGTGGTACGCAACATCTGATCCATGGTCAGCTGTCCGGCAAGCAGTTTCAATTGCTCGCTCCGTTAGCTGCGGATCGCGCTTTGTGGCCCGCCTACTTCGTCGTCGCTCCGGGACGAAAGCGTGTCCCGTCGCTCCTCCTCAGCACGGCGGCGCGCGATCCGTGGAAGCCTTATCCCGTGCCGCGCTTCGAACCCTTCGCCGCGATCCGTTACGCGACCGATGACCTTGCATCCCTAGTTGCTCCACCGTACGACGTGCTCTCCGACGCCGACATCGATGTCCTCAAGGCAAGATCACCGCACAACATCGTGCGCATTGATGTACCACGGGGTGGCGAGGATCGCTATGTGCTCGCCGCCAAGACCATGCGAGCCTGGTTGAACGACGGAATCCTCACCATGGATTCCGAACCCTCCTTCACCGTCTACCGGATGCGTTTCACCGACTCAACCGGCGTACGGCGCGACATCGCCGGGGTGCTCGGCGGGCTTGAGGTTGTCGATGCGGAGGCTGGCGGAGTCTTGCCGCACGAGCGAACCACGGCAGCGGCGTCAACCGATCGCCTTGACCTAACTCGAGCCACGGCTGCCAACTTGTCCCCAGTCTGGGGTTTGTCGCTGGCCGGGGGGCTCACTGAACTTCTTGCCGAGCCAGGCGAAGCGGTGGGGGCGGTGATCGATGAGGGCGTTGAGCATCTGGCGGAACGGGTTACCGATCAAGAGCGGATTGCAGCAATACACCAGCGGCTGGCTTCCGATGACGTACTGATTGCCGACGGTCATCACCGCTACGGGGTCGCTCGCATGTACCGCGACGAGACCCGCGAGGCGACCGGGCGAAGTGATACGCCGGCTGAGCTGACGCTCGCGTTTGTCAACGAGCTGATCGAGGACCAGCTGAGCGTGGCGGCAATCCACCGTCTGTACACCGGCATCGAGATTGCGGATCTTGCCGATGCGCTTGGCCGGTCATTCGAACTCATTGCAACGGAACGACCAAACAGCAAGAGTCTTGCGACTCTGCAGCAGGAAGGTTTCCTGATCTTGGTCGGGCGTGACGCGGCGTGGCAAATGCGAGCCAAGCCCGGACGTTTCGATGGTGTACGCCCACTCGATGGGGGTTGGTTGGAAACCGCTCTCGCCGATATCCCACTGACAGTGAGCTATCAACATGGGCTCGACGAGACGCTGAGCGAAGTGGACAGCGGGCACGCATCCGCGGCGGTGCTCATCCGGCCGGTCAGTGTCGCCGAGATCGAACGCACGGCCCGGGAAGGTCTGCTGATGCCGCCCAAGTCGACGTTCTTCACGCCCAAGCTCAAGACCGGGTTCGTGATTCGTTCGCTGATTGAATGAGCCGTAGCGCGAGGTCACCGAATCGAGACGCTCAGTCACTCAGACCGGCAGTAATCTCGTCCGGCGGATCGGCGGGCGTGGCTGAGCGCCAGGGCGCGCGCCACTCCGGCGCTTCCCATGCCTCAGTGACATAGATGCGCTCGCGGGCCACCTTGTCGCCGCGGAACTCCAGCAGCTGAACACCCTGCAACCACGATTCGCCGTCGTAGCTCGCTGTCAGCTCTACCACCGCTAGGTCCGGGCGAACGGTGACTCTCCGGAGTTTGAAGCGGACCTTATCCAGACCGGCGGGATACTGCCGTCGCCACTCGGTGAACGTCGCTACGCCTTCGAACCGCTCTCCCGACTGCGGAAACTCGAGCACCGCGTCTTCGTGATAGATCTCGTCCGCACGCTCGACATCGGCACCCACGTACTCGAAGTAGCGCTTCACGATCTCGTGGACCTTCGACTCGTCGGCCATGCGTCACCTCCTCGGCGTGTGATCACGTAGTTTCGGATAGACCGTCTGCAGGGATCATTGCAGGGAGGACGTCAGCCGCATCAAGTTGTCGAAGATCCGCTCGCGCGTTGGGCGACGCAGCCAATCTTCTAATATCACCTGGCGACTCTTGGATCGATAGTCGTCCTCGATGGCTCGCATGGCATCGGTGAACCGAGCACCGTGGATCAGAACCGATAGCTCCATGTGGAGGCTGAGCGAGCGAATGTCCAGATTCGAGGAGCCGATCACCGCCACATCGTCGTCGATGCTGAGGTGCTTCGCGTGCAAGATCGTTGGCGCTCGGTAGAGATAGATCTTCACCCCGGCCCGCAACAGCTGCTCATAGTAAGACCGTTGCGCGTGGTAGACCATGAACTGATCACCGATCTCTGAGACAAACAACTCCACGTCCAGGCCACGGGAGCCGGCGGTGACTAGCGCCATCTGGATGGTCTCGTCGGGCACGTAATAGGGGCTGGTGACGCTGATGCGCTTCCGGGCGTTCTGAATCATCGCGGCGAACAGTTTGAGGTTGTTGTCGTTGTCAAAGCTCGGTCCGCTTGGAAGGATCTGAGCGTCGACCAGATCAGAATCGTCGGCGGGGCGGACTGGTGAGGTATCCAGTGCGAGTAGTTCGCCGGTCTCGCTGTACCAGTCGGTAACGAAAACCGCATCCAGCTCGCGCACCGCCGGTCCGGTCAACCGGACCATTAGCTCATGCCAATGCAGGCCTTGCTTGATGCCCTTCTTCTTGTGGTAGTGATCAATGATCATGTTTTGGGAGCCGGTAAACCCCACTGCGTCGTCCACTACGAGGAGCTTGCGATGATTGCGAAGGTCTGGTCGGCGCCAATGCCCGCGCAGCGGTTGTAGTGGCAGCATCGGCCGATACTCCGCCCCCATCTCGGCAAATCTGTGGATCGTCGCCTTGCGATTGGGATACATGAACTGGGCAACGTGATCGGATAGTGCACGTACCTGAACTCCTCGTCGACAAGCCCGCTCGAGGGCATCGAAGAAGGGCGCGGTGGCTTCGTCTTGGACCAGGATGAAGAACTCGACACGAACGAACTTGTCTGCCCGATCGATTGCGTCGGCCATCGCCTGGATGGAGCCGGTATAGCTTTCGATTAGCTCCGCTGAATTGCCGCCAACCATGGGCAATGAGCCGAGATTTCGGTTCATCGTGACCATAGAGGCCAGCCAGCCCGGCCATTCATCGCGATGACTGACTCGATCAAGACCATCGGTACGCGCCAATACCGCCTCACAAACCTCACGCTGCTTGTCACGCCGCTCGCGGGGCAGCTTGCCGAAGCCAACCAAGAGGAAGAAGAGGATGCCTAGCACCGGGACGAAGATGATCGACAGGATCCATGCGATCGCAGACGACGGCTTGCGGTTAGCGGAGATCAGAACCGCCGCGACGACGATGACCAGCACATGCACGGCGAACAACAACCAGCTGACGAACACCGCCGGCGGCATTCAGCCTCCTTGTTGTTAGGGCACCACATGATCAGTTGACGCGTACGGCCTAACTATGGTCGATACTGATCAAGTTAGAGGGCGGCTTTTGCAACACTGCGCAGTTTCCGACCGCCAAGGCGGTTGCCCAGGGTGGCTGCGCCCGACGAGACCCGCAAGGGTGTCCGTGTGACCTAGGATGAGCCGGACCTACGACAGAGGAGATGGATAGGTGGCACTCAGCGCTGACGATGTGGCGAATCTGGCCAGATTGGCGCGGATCGAGCTGACCGAAGCTGAGCTCGAAGTATTGGCACCCCAGCTTGATGTGATCTTGGAATCGGTCGCTCGAGTATCGGAGGTCGCGGCCCAGGATATTCCACCGACCTCGCATGCGCTGCCCTTGACCAATGTGTTTCGTGAGGACGAACTACGCCCATCGTTGCCTCGCGATGTGGTGCTGGCTGGCGCACCGGCTGCGGAGCAGATGCGCTTCCGGGTGCCCAGAATCCTGGGGGAGGAGGCGTGACGCTAGGCCAGCCCGCGGCTACCGAGATCATCCGGCAGACCGCTGTTGATCTTGCTGCCAAGATCAAGGCTCGTGAGTTGAGTGCTGTTGAGGTGACGCGTGCCCATCTTGATCGCATTGCGGAGATCGACGGCGAGATGCATGCTTTCCTCTACGTCGATGGCGAGCGTGCCCTAGCCACCGCAGCGCGCGTGGATGGCAAGATCGCAGCCGGCGAAGAGGTTGGGCCCCTCGCCGGGGTGCCCCTGGCATTGAAGGACATTCTCACTTACGCCGGTGCGCCGACCACCTGCGGCTCCAAGATCTTGGAGGGCTGGTTGCCGCCGTACGACGCGACTGTGACTCGCCGGCTTCTTGATCATGACATGGTGATCTTGGGCAAGACGAATCTTGATGAGTTCGCGATGGGATCCTCGACCGAGAATTCCGCGTACGGACCCTCCAGAAATCCCTGGGACACTGATCGAATCCCTGGCGGTTCAGGTGGCGGATCGGCGGCAGCGGTCGCGGCGTACGAGGCACCATTGGCTATCGGCACCGACACCGGGGGCTCGATCCGCCAGCCGGCCGCCGTCACCGGGACCGTCGGCGTCAAGCCGACATACGGCGGCAGCTCCCGGTACGGTCTAGTTGCGCTGGCCTCGAGTCTTGATCAGCCCGGGCCCTGCGCGCGTACGGTGCTGGACGCCGCGCTGCTGCACCAGGTAATCGCTGGTCACGACCCGTGCGATTCGACTTCAATCGATCAGCCAGTGCCCGATGTGGTGGGAGCGGCGCGATCCGCCGACATCTCCGGGATGAAGATCGGAGTGGTCAGTGAGCTCGGCGGTGAAGGCTATGCACCGGGAGTCGAGCAGCGCTTTGGCGAGGCCGTCGAACTGCTGGCTTCGCTTGGTGCTGAGATCATCGAGGTGTCCTGCCCCCATTTCGTTTACGCACTGCCGGCCTACTATTTGATCTTGCCGGCCGAGTGCTCGTCTAATCTCGCCAAGTTCGACGGCATGCGATACGGGTTGCGAGTGGGCGATGACGGCGTGGCGAGTGCCGAGCAGGTAATGGCCATGACCCGCGAAGCCGGTTTCGGCGCCGAAGTGAAGCGGCGCATCATCATCGGCACCTATGCGTTGTCCAGTGGCTATTACGAGGCCTACTACGGGCAGGCGCAGAAGGTCAGGACCTTGATCTCCCGGGATTTCGACAAGGCGTTCTCCCAAGTAGATGTGCTGGTATCACCGTCGACCCCAGTCACCGCGTTCAAGATCGGCGAAAAGGTTAACGATCCACTTGCCATGTACATGAACGACCTGTGCACGATTCCGTCCAACTTGGCGGGCAACGCCAGCGCTTCCTTCCCGGTGGGCCTGGCGCCGGAGGACGGGTTGCCGGTCGGCCTCCAAGTGATGGCACCTCCGCTTGCCGACGACCGGTTGTATCGCGTCGGCGCGGCGCTGGAAGCGGCACTGGAATCCGCGTGGGGCGGACCGTTGCTGGATCGACTTCCCGAGATGGGAGCCGTGCGATGACCGTGCTGCCATACGAAGAGGCACTCGCTGCCTACGACCCGGTCTTGGGCCTGGAAGTACACGTCGAGCTCGACACAACCTCGAAGATGTTCTGCGGGTGTTCCACCGCGTTCGGCGCAGAGCCGAACACCCAGGTCTGCGCCGTCTGTCTGGGATTGCCCGGCTCCCTGCCGGTAGTGAACGCCAAGGCTGTCGAATCGGCAATCCGGATCGGGCTCGCGTTGAACTGCACGATTGCTGAGTGGTGCCGGTTCGCCCGGAAAAACTACTTCTATCCGGACATGCCGAAGAACTACCAGATCTCCCAGTACGACGAACCGATCGCGTACGGCGGCTGGACCGAGGTCGTCCTCGACGGTGAGAGCTATCGGATCGGCATCGAACGTGCCCATATGGAAGAGGACACCGGCAAGTCGCTGCACGTGGGCGGGGTCACCGGCCGGATCCATGGCGCCGACTATTCGCTGCTGGACTACAACAGGTCCGGCGTACCGCTGATCGAAATCGTGACAAAGCCGATCGAAGGCACCGGCGCGAAAGCACCACAGGTTGCCCGGGCGTACGTGACCATGCTGCGGGATCTGCTGCGGGCTCTGGGCGTCTCCGATGTCCGGATGGAGCAAGGTTCGCTGCGCTGCGATGCGAACGTGTCGCTGCGGCCGGTCGGGACCACGCCCCTTGGGACGCGTACCGAGACCAAGAACGTCAATTCGCTGCGCAGCGTCGAACGAGCGCTGCGTTATGAGATCACTCGGCAGGCGGCCGTGCTCGCTGGTGGTGGCAGGGTCATTCAGGAAACCAGGCATTGGCACGAAGACTCTGGCATGACGACTGCCGGCAGGAACAAGGAGACCGCCGAGGACTACCGCTACTTCCCCGAGCCGGACCTGGTGCCAATAGCGCCGAGTCGGGAGTGGGTCGAGGAGCTACGCGCCACGCTGCCGGAGCCCCCCACTGCGAAACTCGAGCGGGTAAGCGCAGAGTGGGGGTTCACCGATCTTGAGATGCGCGATGTGATCAGCGCCGGCGCAGTCAACGCAATCGAGGCGACGGTGGCCGCCGGCGCGTCGCCGCAGGCAGCCCGCAAGTGGTGGCTCACCGAGATTGCGCGGCGTGCGAATGAGACCGGAGTTGATCTTGAGGAGGTCGGCGTCACGCCACGGCAGGTAGCCGAGGTCCAGGCGCTGGTGGAGAACGGCACGATCAACGACAAGCTGGCCCGCCAGGTCTTCGAGGGCGTGATCGCTGGCGAAGGCTCAGCGGCCGAAGTGGTAGCCGCACGCAAGCTAGCGGTCGTCTCCGATGAGGGTGCCCTAGCTGCCGCCGTCGACGATGCGATCAACGCCAATCCCGACATCGTTGACAAGATCAAGAGCGGCAAAGTGCAGGCAACCGGTGCCCTGATCGGATCGGTCATGAAGCAGATGCGGGGTCAGGCTGACGCGGCCCGAGTCCGTGAGTTGATCTTGGAAAAGATCAACTAGTCACGAGAGCCGTCTCTCGCCACGTTTGCCGTCTTGTGACGGCTGGGAGTATCAGGCCGGACCGACCTAGGGGTTCACTGCGAGAAATAGGAAAGCGGACAACAGAACAAGATGGACGACGCCCTGCAGTCGGGTGGCTCGGCCCGGAACCACTGTGAGGATGGCGACAACGACTGTCACCGCGAGCAACACCATCTGAGTGGCATCCAGCCCGAGTACCAGCGGCCCCTCTAGCCAGATCGAGGCGAGAGCGATGGCCGGGATGGTCAATCCGATGCTGGCCATGGCAGAACCAAACGCGAGGTTGAGACTGGTTTGGATGCGGTCTCTACTAGCCGCGCGTGAAGCGGCCAGCGTCTCGGGGAGCAACACCAGCAACGCAATCACCACGCCCACAAAGGATTCGGGAAATCCAACCGCGGCAACAGCAGCTTCGATCGCTGGCGTCTCGACCTTGGCCAAACCAACGACGGCGACGAGAGCCACCAGCAGCAGGCCCAGGCTAACCAACGCTGCTCGAGTGCTCGGCGGACCGGCATGGTCTTCGGCCTCCACAACCTCCCCGGCCGAGGTCAGCGGAAGGAAAAAGTCACGATGCCGTACGGTCTGCGTGATCACGAACGCCGCGTATAGGACAAGTGAGGCGATCGCAGCGAAGGTCAGCTGCGCTGGAGTGAACTCCGGCCCCGGGCGACCGATCGAGAAAGTCGGCAGCACCAAGCACAAGGTGGCCAAGGTGGTCACGGTCGCCAGCGCCGCGCCCGATCCTTCTGCATTGAACACCGTGACATGGAATCGCACAGCACCGATCACGAGAGCGATTCCGACGATGCCATTGCAGGTGATCATGACTGCGGCAAAGACGGTGTCCCGAGCGAGCGTCTCGCTCCCAGGGCCGCCTCCTATCATCAGCGCCACGATCAGCCCGACCTCGATGATTGTCACAGCGATCGCCAAAACGAGCGATCCAAACGGCTCGCCAACGCGGTGGGCAACGACTTCTGCGTGATTGACCGCCGCCAAGACCGCGCCAGCTAGTGCCAAGGCAACAAGAACCTGGAGTAGGACCGGAATCTTGTGACCCCACGTGAAGGCGAGCAACACTGCCGCGAGGACGGGAACGATCACCGTCCAAGAGAAGATCTTCGTAACAGGGCCGGTCGCCATGGTGCCAGGCTTCCATAGCAACGCGGCTCGGTCAGGCAAGAGGCCGCCAAACTGTCAGGGCGTGCCGATACCGTCGAGAATATGGAATTCAAACTCGAACTAGTCGGAGTGCCGGTTAGCGATGTTGACCGCGCCAAAGCGTTCTACGTCGATCAGGCCGGCTTCATCCTCGACCACGATCACACGGTGAGTGAGGACATTCGCTTTGTGCAGTTGACTCCGCCCGGGTCTGCCTGCTCGATCGCAATAGGCAAGGGAATAACGCAGTTAGCGCCTGGTGCGTTGGACAACCTCCAGGTCGTCGTGGCCGACATTCATCAGGCCCGAGAGGAACTAGCCGGGCGGGGCGTCGAGGTGAGTGAGGTGGATGCGCAACCGTGGGGATCGTTCGTGTTCTTCCGCGATCCCGACGGCAATCGATGGGCCATGCAGCAGCTGCCGGACTACTCAAGAGCGCTTGGTGGTTCCGGAGATATCAGCGAAGGCTGGAGCGGCTGAGGATCGGCGGTGACTCCGGTCATCGGTTGGACCGACGGCGTACGGCCAAGAAGATCAAGAACAGGCCGGCGACGAGACAGAGCACTCCGATGGCCAGCCAGGTAGGACTGCCGGTCATGAAGCTTCCCGTGATCAGGCCGGCGCCTTGACCGATCCATACGCCACCGACGAGTACGGCGAGTCCGCCGATGATCACAACGACGGTGCGTGCCGCAGTGGACTTCACCTGAAACCCATCTCTATCGGGTGATTCGGAACAAGCGGTCGTCGTCGCTCGCCGGATCGCCCCTGCCGTCAGTGTTGGAGTTCGTCAGGAGCAGGCTGTTTCCATCAGTGGCGACTGCGACGGTCCGGAGCCGGCCGTAGTCCCCTCTGAAATGAGCAACCGGATCGCCTGCCTTGGTGCCATCCAGCGGAATTTGCCAGAGCCGTTGTCCGCGCAGCCCGGCCATCCACAGGTCGTCCTGCCAGTACGCCAACCCGGACGGTGAGGCGTCGTTCGTACGCCACACGACCTTGGGATTGGTCATTCCCTTGACGTTGCCGGAGCCCTCTACCTCTGGCCAGCCATAGTTGGCGCCCTTCTTGATCAAGTTCAGCTCATCCCAGGTTTGCTGGCCGAACTCGCTGGCCCACAATCTGCCGGCGTCGTCGAACGCGAGCCCCTGAACGTTGCGATGGCCGTAGCTGAAGACCTCATTGTCAAACGGATTGTCTGGCGCGGGCCTGCCGTCGAGTCGGAGTCTGAGGATCTTGCCGCCAAGCGAGTCCTTGTCTTGCGACAGCCGGCCACTTCCGCTTTCACCGGTCCCGACGTAGAGATAGCCATCCGGACCGATGACCATCCGGCCGCCGTTGTGGACGAAACCCTTCGGAATGTCTTTGAGAATGACCTTCGGCGAGCCGAGATCGCGGCCGTCCCAGCTCATCGAGACGATCCGGTTGTCATCTGCGGCGGTGTAGTACCCGAAGACCGTCTTTTCGTCTGGGGTAATGGCCAGTCCGAGTAAGCCGCCCTCACCAGCCGGATCGGCTTCGTCAATGGTCCTGACCGTCGATGTCGAGCCATCCCTGACACGGACGATCTTCCGCGCGTCGCGCTCATTGATCAGGAAGCTGCCATCCTTCAGTGGCACCAGCCCCCACGGCGCCTTCAAATCGGAGGCAATTTCGCGGGCTCGAGGATCGCCGCGCGTCTGCACGGTGCTGGGTGATGGACTGGTGGGGCGTGGACTAACGGAGTCTGAGCTTGACGGCGGCGCTGCACTGGCAGGAGTCGGCCCAGCTGTCCGGGTATCGGGGCTTGGTTCATTGGCTGCATTGGTGCAGCCTGCCAGCAGCAAAAGGAGCGCACCACAGGCAGCCGTGAAGCGTGAGCACCGGACCCGACGCGCACAAAGCATCGAGGTCGCTATCATCCCCAAATAGTCTGCGGGAGCGAAGCGACCTCCAGCCCTAGCGGCGAGCTGTGTCATAGTCTTGCCTGGCTAGTCAAAACAGCTCTCAGGTCCGTAAATCTGATGAGTTCAAGATTTCAATGGCTTCCGGCTCACCCACCAGCTTGATCTCGGCGACGCTGGTCCTGCCGTGCGCGAACAACATCAGCTCACTGGGATTGCCAACGAGCGTGACGATAGACGTGCCGCTGACGGCTCGGATTGTCTCGGGTGCTCCGTCGGCGTCAGCCGAGCCCAAACGCTCCAGGACAACCCCGACTTGCACCCGCCGGAACCATGCCCGACCCAGCAGCTTGAGCCGCCGCCACATCCACTCTTCGACATCGTCGTCGAGGCGCCGAGAGGTTTGCGGAGTGTCGCCAGCCCGGCGCACGTCCTCGTGGTGGATGAAGAACTCTGTGGTGTTTGCTCCCTCGTCGACGCCGGGGATCGCGAAAATCGAGAATCGCGCAGGACCTCGGCGAACTCGATCGACGAGCTCGGAGTAATCCCATCGCTGCTTGATTTCGGCCATCCGGCGCTCGTACAAGCTGGACAGCGGCTTGGCGACGATGCCGCTCGCGCCGACGGGATCGGTTTCGCGAATCCATAGGTGCGCTGCCAGATCGTGGGTATTCCAGCCCTCGCACAACGTGGGTGCGTCCGGCCCAACCTTGTCGAACAGGTCACAGAGCTCGGCCCGTTCTGACTTGGCAAACGTCACGAGCGACCATCGTAGCGCCACCCCATAAGTCGCCAGTGCTTGGAAAGCTGCAGGCCGATGTGTGGCGATGTTGGAACAATGGGCGCGTGACGGATCCAGCCTCGGCTGCCGCAGGCAGCAGTCTTGACCCCGAGATCGCCGCACTGCTCAAGCGCGACCCGGCTGGATTGATCACTGCAGTCATTCAGGAGCATTCCACAGGAGAGGTCCTCATGGTGGGCTGGATGGACGACCTGGCGCTGCACCGGACCTTGACTACCGGGCGCTCGACCTTCTTCTCGCGCAGTCGGGGGGAGTACTGGGTGAAGGGTGAGACCAGTGGTAATCGCCAGTGGGTACGCGAGGTCAGGCTGGACTGTGACGGTGACACCGTGCTGGTCAAGGTGCGTCAAGAGGGTTCTGCGTGTCACACCGGCGACCGCACCTGCTTCGATGACCGCCGGCTGCCCGCGGTAGTCGCTCAAGAAGCTGAGGAAGCCGGGCGGTGACCGAGCTCTCCCCGACGCTGGATGAGTTCCGCAAGCTCGCCGTGGAACGGCGCGTCATCGCGGTCTACCGCCGGTTACTAGCGGATGCCGAGACGCCGATTGGCCTCTATCGCAAGTTAGCGAGGAACCGTCCTGGTACCTACCTCTTGGAGTCCGCTGAGCAAGGCGTTTGGTCGCGGTACTCCTTCGTCGGGGTGCGTGCTGCCGCGACGCTGACCGAGCAGAACGGCCAGGCAACCTGGAGCGGCCATGCTCCAGTCGGGTTGCCGACCGGCGGCGACCCTTTGGCCGCCGTACGTGAGACGCTGCGTCTGCTGCACACCCCTGCAGGTGAAGGCCTGCCGCCGTTCACCTCCGGGCTGGTTGGTTATCTCAGCTACGACGCGGTACGCCGGGTGGAGCGACTGCCCGATTCCTGTGTTGACGACCTGAAGATTCCAGAGCTCGCCTTCCTTCTGGCCTCCGATCTTGCCGTGCTTGATCATCACAACGGCGAGGTATGGCTGGTTGCCAACGCGATCAACTTCGACAACACCGACGAGCGAGTCGATGAGGCGTACGCCGACGCCGCCGCTCGGGTTGCGGCCATGACAGAGCTCCTGATCGAGCCCACGCCCGCCGGGATAGTGTCGGCCAGCTTCGCTCAGGCCACACTTCCAATCCGACGCCAGCGCACCCCCGATGACTACCAGGAGGCCGTCCGCTCCGCGGTCGAGGAAATCAAGGCAGGGGAGGCGTTCCAAATCGTCGTCAGCCAGCGGTTCGAGGTCGACACCACCGCTGATGCACTCGACATCTATCGAGTGCTGCGCTTGACCAACCCGAGTCCCTACATGTACCTGCTGCGGCTCGGCGACCTCGACATCGTCGGGTCCTCTCCCGAGGCATTGGTCACCGTCAAAGGAACCACAGCAGTCACCCATCCGATTGCCGGCTCGAAGCCGCGCGGGGACACGCCCGCCAAGGATGCCGCCCTGGAGACGGAGCTGCTCGGTGATCCCAAGGAACGGGCCGAGCACGTCATGCTGGTTGATCTTGGCCGTAATGATCTTGGCCGGGTCTGTCAGCCGGGCACTGTGGAAGTGGTGGAGTTCATGGAGGTTCGCCGCTACAGCCACATCATGCATCTCGAGTCCACGGTCACCGGCACCATTGCACCGGACTGCACGGCACTCGATGTGGTCCTTGCGGCCTTCCCGGCAGGCACGTTGTCTGGCGCTCCGAAGGTCCGCGCTATGGAGATCATCGACGAACTCGAGGTCTCCCGACGTGGGCTCTACGGCGGGGTAGTCGGATATCTCGACTTTGCCGGCGACGCCGATGCAGCCATCGCGATTCGTACGGCTGTGTTGCGCGATGGCGTCGCCTATGTGCAAGCCGGTGGCGGAATTGTGGCGGACTCCGACCCAGCAACCGAGGACCAGGAAACCCAGAACAAGGCAGCTGCTGTGGTGCAAGCCATTTCGGTGGCCGAAAACTTTGGAGCGGTCACGCCGGCGGCTTCACTCACCATGGCCGGACCCGAGGTCGGATGAAGTCCCGAGGGCTGGCCTTCGGCTGCCTCCTAGTTGGTGGAGCCTTAGCACTGGTGTCGAGCGCGCAGCCGTGGTGGCGTGGTGTCGGCCAGAGCGCAGCCGTCAAGTTTGCAGGCAGCCAGGCCACCGGAGGGTTCAGCCAAGCACTCGGCATCGTCGCGCTGGCAGGAACGCTGTTGCTGCTGGCACTGCGAAGCCGCGGTCGCCGCGTGGTTGCCGCTCTCTTGCTATTGGTCGGCGTTGGAGTCGCTTTGGTTGGGGGGTTTTGGCTGCAGCCTCGTCCGGACGCGGTCCGCAGCCAGCTCGGTCATGTCAGCATGCTGGATAACTTCCGACTGACCGCAACGGCTTGGCCTTGGATCTTCGCTGTTTCAGGGGTATTGATCGTCGGTGGCGCCGCCGTCACCGTGATCACGGCAGGCAGCTGGCCAGCTGGATCCGACCGTTTCCAGACGGGATCGGGTAACGCGCAAGCCGCTCTGTCCGAAGAGCCCGCCGAGCTGTGGAAGGCTATGGATGCCGGAGTTGATCCGACGACGACGGCGGCGGATTTCCCGCGCGATGCGCGCGCGGCTGGGCACGTTGATGATCACGACACGCTGCCGCCGGCAGACCCCAAGATGCGCGATCGAGGTGCAGGAGACACAATGGATGGCACCGAACAGGTGCAGCAATTACCCTGGTCGCCCACGAGCCCCAGTTCGGGTCAGGTGCATCGAGGGCGCGGGGAGCGCGAGGCGTAGCGCAGTCCTGGACGGTACGTGCTCGGAATGCAGATCCCGATCAGCAGAAACGAGGGAACCCACCATGGCAGGCACAGCCCAGCAGCCAGCGCAGCACTCAGATTTGGTACATCCGAAGAACCGGCGCGGCAAGCATGTGCACCACGGCCGCACCGTCGCGGCATGGACCGGATCGGTTATCGGGCTGGTGGCATTCATCGTCGGCGCGATCGCGGTCGTAATGAAGTACTGGCCAATGTTCTGGGTGGCCGTCGGCTTGGCGGTGGTTGCCCTAATTGTGACAGTGGTCCTGCAGCGCATGGGCTACGGCGCACACTGAGCGGGCCGACTGTGGGTGCCTTAGACGACATCATCGCCGGAGTCCGCCAGGATCTGGCAATTCAGCAGGGCCAGGTTCCGCTGGAACGGCTGAAGGAAAGATGTCAGCACGTCGACCCGGCCATCGATCCGATGCCGCGGTTCCGCGGCCCTGGGGTCGCCGTGATCGCCGAAGTCAAACGGTCCAGTCCGAGCAAGGGCACCTTGGCTGAGATAACCGACCCCGCAGCGCTGGCAGTGGAATATGAGGCCGGCGGTGCGGCGGCTATTTCTGTGCTGACCGAGCAGCGGCACTTCGCAGGATCCTTGGATGATCTTGTGCGGGTACGCTGTGCGGTCGACATTCCCATTCTCCGCAAGGATTTCATTGTTTCGGCGTACCAGCTCTTCGAGGCGCGTGCCGCGGGTGCCGATCTGGTGCTGTTGATCGTCGCTGCGCTGTCGGACCCCGAATTGGTATCTCTGGTCGAACGCGCCCGTTCCATCGGGCTCACGCCTTTGGTGGAGGTGCATACGGGTGAGGAGGTGCAGCGAGCGGTAGATGCCGGCGCCTCGATCATCGGTGTCAACGCTCGTAATCTGCAGACCCTCAAGGTCGATCCCGCGATCTTCGCCCGACTCGCGCCGCTGATCCCGGACAACATTGTCCGGATTGCGGAGTCCGGCGTACGCGGACCGCACGATGTGATCGACTTGGCCCGCGCTGGCGCAGACGTCGTCCTCGTCGGCGAGGCACTGGTGACAGGCCGGGATCCACGCAGCGGCGTGGCGGACTTGGTGGCCGCGGGAGCCCATCCGGCGGTGCACAGGTCCTAGCTCCGCGCTCATAGGGCCTGTGCCCTTGCCTCACGCAAACTCAGAGTAAGGAACCGAGTTGTCAGGGCAGTCCATTGCGACCTCCGGGCTGCCGCCGCAGCCAGGCGCCTCCTTGCCGGATGCAAGCGGCCACTTCGATCGGTTCGGTGGCAGATTCGTCCCTGAGGCGCTGTACGCGGCGCTGTTGCAGCTGGAGCGAGAGTTCCATGCCGCCATTGCAGATCCGGCTTTCAAAGTCGAGCTCGGTGAACTGCTGGCGGACTACACCGGACGGCCGAGCCCGATCACCGAGGCCAAGCGGTTCAGTCAGCACGCCACGCGTACCGCGACTGGACAGCTTCCGATCATTCTGCTGAAGCGCGAGGATCTGAACCACACCGGCTCCCACAAGATCAACAACGTCATCGGTCAGGCCCTGCTGACTAGACGGATGGGAAAGACCCGCGTTATCGCCGAGACCGGCGCCGGCCAGCATGGGGTGGCGACTGCCACAGCGGCGGCGTTGTTCGGCCTCGACTGCACTGTCTACATGGGCAAGGTCGACACCGAGCGACAGGCACTCAACGTTGCCCGAATGCGATTGCTCGGAGCCGAAGTGATCGCGGTCGAGTCGGGCACCCAGACGCTGAAGGACGCCATGAACGACGCCATGCGGGACTGGGTCGCCTCAGTCGACAACACCCACTACCTGATCGGCTCGGTCGCAGGTCCGCATCCTTTCCCGATGATGGTCCGGGAGTTCCAGCGGGTGATCAGCACTGAGGCGCGTGCCCAGCTTCTTGATCGCTACGGCCGGCTCCCCGATGCGGTCGCTGCGTGCGTTGGTGGTGGTTCGAATGCGCTCGGCATCTTCGCCGATTTCATCCCCGACACCGACGTCGCGCTGTACGGCTTCGAGGCCGGCGGGGAGGGCATCGAGACAGGGCGGCACGCCGCAACTATCTCGGCCGGCGAGATCGGAGTGCTGCACGGCATGCGCACTTTTGTCCTTCAGGACGAGGACGGTCAAACCAAAGCCTCCCATTCCATCTCCGCCGGACTGGACTATCCCGGCGTCGGACCCGAACACTCCTGGCTCGCCGAGGTTGGCCGCGCGCACTACGAGCCGATCACCGACGCCGAGGCAATGGATGCCTTCCAGCTGTTGTCGCGCACCGAAGGAATCGTCCCGGCGATCGAGTCGGCGCATGCACTAGCGGGCGCGCTCAAGCTGGGTCCGCGCTTGCCAACCACCGAATCGGGCGAGCCGCCCTTGATCTTGGTCAACCTCTCCGGCCGCGGCGATAAAGACGTTGACACCGCGATCACCTGGTTTGGTTTGGACACTGCCGGCACATCATCGGAGTCCCCGCCTGCCCAGACCGGCCCTGCCCAGACCGACAGTGCCCAGACCGACACTGCCCAGACCGACACGGCCCAAACCGACACTGCCCAGACCGACACTGCCCCGGGCAGCACCGGGCCGAAACGGTGACCATCGATCCCGGGCACACCGGGAAGGGATTGCTTGAGATCCGAAACCAGGGCCGCGGAGCGTTGGCGGGCTTCCTCCATGTGGGCTACCCGACGGTAGAGATCTCGCTGCGGGCCTTCAAGGCGCTCACCGGGGAGGGTGAGTCTTCCGGCGTCGACCTCGTGGAGGTCGGGATTCCGTATAGCGATCCCATCATGGACGGGATCACCATCCAACGCGCCGGTACAAAGGCACTGGACCGTGGGGTTCGGATCAAGGATGCATTCGCTGCCGTAGAAGCCGTTGCGAACTCGGCCACACCGGCGGTTGTGATGACCTACTGGAATCTCGTCGAGCGCTACGGTCCCGACCGATTTGCTCGCGATCTTTCCGCTGCCGGCGGTGCAGGAGCTATCACCCCGGATCTCACTCCCGATGAGGCAGCAGAGTGGATCTCGGTTTCTGATGATCACGGTCTGGATCGGATCTTCCTAGTCTCGCCATCCTCAACTGATGAGCGCCTCGCCTCGACCGTCGCAGCCTGCAGAGGGTGGGTCTATGCCACCTCGCTAATGGGGGTCACCGGCCCGCGGGCACAGACCTCCTCGGCTGCTCCCGAGCTAGTGCGGCGGGTGCGTGAGGTCGACCCGTCCGCGCTGGTCGGGGTCGGCCTGGGTGTCTCCAACGGCGGGCAAGCCCGCGAGGTGACAAGTTTCGCAGACCTGGTGATCGTCGGCTCTGCACTGGTGAAGACGCTGCTAGACACCGAAGACGCTGGACGTCCGAAGGATCTGAGTGGGCTCCGGGCCCTTGTCGCCGATCTTGCCGCTGGCGTACGCGCGGACCGTGATGGGGGCAAAAGCGAGCCTTCGCCAGCTGCTGAATTGGGAACTTCGCAGCGATTGCCAGGGTTAGTGGGGACGTGAGCCGTACCGTAAGATCCGGCCCCGCATGGATGAGCATCGCAGCCTGTTCGCTGATGGCTGTCATTGTGCTGTTGATCTCTGGCTGTATTGCGGCCCCAAGCGGACCGACCGGCCAGCGAAACGCCGATCCGGCCGGTTATACCGGCGGATCCTCGCTGCCCGAGCCGTACTCGATGCCCGAGATCTCCCTGACCGACACGTCCGGTCGGCCATACAACCTCGCCACAACGCCGTCCAAGCCCGTCACATTGCTCTTCTTCGGCTATACGAACTGCCCCGATGTCTGTATCACCGTGCTCTCCGATGTGGCGCTTACCTTGCAGCGCCTGGCACCAGCGGATCGAGATCAGATCCAGTTCATCTTCATCACCACCGACCCGGCTCGCGACAAGGAAAAGCAGATCCGGCGCTATCTCGATCGCTTCAATTCCTCTTTCGTAGGCCTTACCGGTCCACTGCCCATGATCAAAAGGGCTGCGACCCAAGTCGGGGTGGATATCCATGGCATGAAGAAACTCCCAAGCGGAGGCTACGAGGTAGGGCACTCGGCGCAGGTGATCGGCTTCAGCCGTAACTCCGGCGTTGTGCTCTGGACGCCAGGCACTCCAATCGCAGCGCTGAAGCATGACTTTGCCCTTTTAGTGGAGCGGTCAGGTTGAGCTCCTCCGTGGCCACCAAACCGCGGCTTGCCGCAGCCGCCCCCTGGGTTTCAACTGGTGCGCGGGTGGTCCTCGGCGGAGTGTTTCTGGTCGCCGGAGGGCTCAAGGTCATCGATCCGCAATCCGCAGTTGCCGCAGTTCGCGCCTACCGCTTGCTGCCTGCCTCCGTTGCGACAATCGTCGGCTGGGGACTGCCATTTGCCGAGATCGCGCTCGGGCTTTTGCTGCTTGCCGGCGCAGCTACCCGCGTCGCCGCAGCTACGACCGCCGTGCTGCTCGTTGTGTTCATCGCAGCCGTCATCTCTGCCGCGGTACGGGGGTTGAGCATCGATTGCGGATGTTTCGGCAGTGGCGGTGACGTGGCGCCTGGGCAAACCGCGTACGGCATCGAAATCGTTCGTGATTTCGGTTTATTGCTGCTGGCGTTGTGGCTGGTGTGGCAACCGCGGAGCCGGTTCGCACTTGATCATCTGGCAACTGGGCACCTGACGGAGGCATCGCAATGAGCGGTCCCAAGAACATGAATGCCCGTGAGCGCGCCCGACTCGCCACGGAGCAGGCCGCAGCTCGAAAGCGCGACCGGCGAATCTTGATCATGATGATCGCTGCGTTCGTGGTGATCGTGGTGGCTGGTGGGATCGCATTCCAGGCTTGGCGTACCAGCCGAGCGCCATCCACCGTGCCCTCCGCGTCGGTTTCGGCAAGCCCGATCACCATCACCAATGGCCAACCCATTCCTCTCGGCTCGCCCGAGGCGCCGGTCACGATCACCTTGTACGAGGACTTCCATTGCCCGCACTGTGCCGACTTTGAGGAGCAATTCGGACCAACCATTACGCAAGCTCAGGAGGCCGGAACTGCTCGGGTCGAGCTCTATCCCATGGCCTTCATCGACGAGGGCTCGGTGACAGCGGCAAACGCGATGGCGTGCGCTGCGGAGGCCGGCTTCGGTCAGGGTTACTACCTGGGGCTGTTCGCCAACCACACGTTGCAATGGAGTGATCCGCAATTGATTGATCTGGCAACGAAGGTGGGCGGATCGCCGACCGAGGCGTTCCGAACCTGCGTTATGCGCAGGGCCCATGCCGACTGGGTGACTTCGATGAACGCCGCCGCCGACACCAACGGCGTCGCTCAGACACCCACCATGTTGATCAACGGCAAGGAAGTTGATATCGCGAGCCTGACACCAGACGCGCTCCAGACAATGATCAGCGACGCGGCTCAGAAGTAGCAGCGGAGCGGAAGCGCACGAGCTCTGGGCTAACGTAGGTCTCCGATCGCGAGCGGAGCGGAGGGATGGTAGGCGTTATGAGGACAACGTGGTGACGACCACGTGGGCGTACGTCGCCCTGTCCATTCCGAGCCCTCCTACGAATATCTGGCACATTGGCGCTTTCCCAATCCGGGCGTACGCGCTCTGCATCATCGCCGGCATCATCGTCGCAATGATGATTGCGACGCGGCGCTGGCGGGCCCGGGGCGGTACCGCCGACAGCATGGAGCTAATGGTCGTGGTTGGCGTGCCCTTCGGGATCGTCGGTGCCCGGCTGTATCACGTGATCACCGACTACCAGCTCTACTTCGGACCAGGTCGGCATCCGCTGAACGCCTTGAAGATCTGGGAAGGTGGCCTGGGAGTCTGGGGAGCCATCGCGTTCGGGGTTCTCGGCGGCTATCTGGTGGCGCGGCGTCGCAGGATCGCGTTTCCGGCTGTTCTCGATGCGATCGCGCCGGCCATCCTGGTCGCACAAGCCATCGGCCGACTGGGTAACTGGTTCAATCAGGAGCTGTTCGGCCGCCCCACCACATTGCCCTGGGCGCTGGAGATTGCACCGCAGTACCGCCCGGAAGGCTATGAGCAGTTCGCGACGTTTCACCCGACATTTCTGTACGAGATGCTGTGGAATCTCGCCGCCGCTGGGCTTTTGGTGTGGCTGGATCGCAAGTTTCGGCTCGGGCACGGCAAGGTGTTTGCGCTCTACGTCTTGCTGTACACCGCCGGTCGGTTCTGGATCGAGGCACTCCGGATCGACACTGTCAACGAGATTGGTGGCTTCCGGCTCAACAACTACACCGCATTGATCGGCTTCATCGCCGCTCTCGTCTGGCTGATTTGGCTGATCCGCAACAGACCCGGTCGCGAAAAGGTTGTCGAAGGTATCGGCCTGACTCCTGAGCCAGTCGCTGCGAGGCGTATCGCCGGGGCCACATCGAGTGAGGCAGTTGATGCCGACGAGTCACCCGGCCAAGACACCGCAACCGGAGCATCCACCAAGGACCCGTTCGCGACGCCCTAGTCTCTCCGTCTCTACTTTCTCTGATTCGTTGGACGCCGGTCAGGTTGCTGCAAGTTGCGTAAACCTAGGTTGGTGACGGTCTGCACATGTTGCTACCTGTGCAGACCGTACGCAATCAACGTGCACGTAGGTTTCCGCAAGAGCCCGCGGGTGATGTGCTAGCGGAGATCGCTGGCCTTAAGCGCGGCTCGGTCAGCGGCGTGATGGTTCTTGGTAACCCGATCGACGCGGGTCTCGGGTTTCGTGGCGGCTCACGGATTTCTTGAGCCGCTCGCGCGATGCCGACGCTCCAAGCTTCGAGAGGTTTTCACGTTCCCCGATGTCAGCAGTGTGCGTTACCCTTTCCAACAACTTTGGGCCAATGTTGTCCTGCAAGCTCTGTAGCGCGCACGTTTGCCCGGAAGCCGTGCCGCTCAGCCGTGACCGCGGCAGAGACCCCCGACTCTGCTGACGGGCTTCGACGACGGGAGTTTGTTCATGACAGCTGCGCATGCGCTTTCCAAGGTCCGCAAGGCTGAGGGCCTCTACGATCCCGCGTTCGAACATGACGCCTGTGGTGTCGCGTTTGTGGCGACGCTGACCGGTGTTCCCAGCAACGCCATCGTCGCCAAGGGCTTGCAGGCATTGCGCAATCTCGACCATCGCGGGGCAGTCGGCTCGGACCCGAAGACCGGCGACGGGGCCGGAATGTTGTTGCAGATTCCCGACGGTTTCTTCCGCAACGAGGTGGGCTTCGACCTTCCCCGGCAAGGCGCGTACGCGGTGGGCAACGCCTTCCTGCCTACCGATCCTGAGCTCGCCGCTAAGGCGAAGGTCAGCATCGAGCAGATCGCAGCGGAGGAGAACTTGCGCGTGCTCGGCTGGCGCCGAGTGCCCACCGACGACTCGTCGTTGAGCGACGTCACTCGGTCGAACATGCCGTATTTCGAGCAGCTGTTCATAACTGCCAAGGGCGCACCGCTGATGGGCATTGCGCTGGATCGGTTGGCCTACTGCCTACGTCGCAGGGCCGAGCACGAGACCGGCATCTACTTCGCATCGCTCTCCGCCCGAACCATCGTCTACAAGGGCATGTTGACGACCCAGCAGCTGCCCCAGGTCTTTCCGGAGCTGCTGGACCAACGGATAGAGAGCGCGCTCGTGGTGGTGCACTCCCGCTTCTCCACCAACACCTTCCCTGCCTGGGAACTGTCCCACCCGTACCGAATGATCGCCCATAACGGCGAGATCAACACCGTGATGGGCAACCGCAACTGGATGCGTGCCCGGGAAGCACTGCTGACTAGCGATGTCATCCCCGGCGATCTGGAACGACTGTTCCCCATCTGTACGCCCGACGCGTCAGATTCCGCCTCGTTCGACGAGGTAGTGGAGCTGCTTCATCTGGGTGGACGTTCCCTGCCGCACGCGATGTTGATGATGATCCCGGAGGCCTGGGAGAACAACAATTCAATGCCGCATCCGCGCCGGGAGTTCTATGCCTTTCACTCCTGCCTGATGGAGCCCTTGGACGGCCCTGCTGCTGTGGTGTTTACCGACGGTATGGTCGTGGGTGCGGTGCTGGACCGCAACGGTTTGCGACCGGGACGCTTCTGGGTTACCGATGACGGTCTGGTGGTGTTGGCCTCAGAAGCCGGAGTACTAGACATTCCTCAGGACAAGATCATCCAAAAGGGCCGGCTGCAGCCCGGCCGAATGTTCTTAGTCGATCTTGGCCAGCACCGGATCATCTCCGATGAGGAGGTCAAGACCCAGCTTGCCGCAGCAGCACCGTACGGTGAATGGCTCATTGGCGGCCGAATCCTGCTGTCCGATCTGCCGGACCGGGAGCATGTGGTCCACACCCATGCCTCGGTCGCTCGCCGCCAACAGGTTTTCGGCTACACCGAGGAGGAATTGCGGCTGATCTTGGCGCCGATGGCCTCCGCCGGTGTGGAACCGCTCGGTTCGATGGGCACCGACACACCGTTGGCGGCGCTCAGTGACAAGCCGCGGCTGCTGTTTGACTATTTCGCTCAGCTTTTCGCACAGGTGACCAACCCTCCGCTGGATGCGATTCGCGAGGAGCTGGTGACGTCGCTGTACAACACGATTGGTCCGGAATGTAACCTGCTCGATCCGGGACCCGCCTCGTGTCGCCGGTTGGTGCTGCCATTCCCCGTCCTTGATGATGATGACCTCACCAAGATCATCAAGATCAATCGCGAGGGTGACCTGCCTGGATACCAGACCTACGTCGCTCGCGGTCTCTACGAGGTCAACGGCGGCGCGGCCGCGCTGACTGCGAAGCTCGATGAGCTCTGCGAAGAGATCTCAGCGGCAATTGCCGATGGTGCCCGGATCATTGTCTTGTCCGATCGGCACTCCAATGCCGAACTGGCACCAATCCCGTCGCTGCTGCTGACTGCGGCCGTACACCATCACCTCGTTCGCGAGAAGTCGCGGACGCAGGTCGGATTGATCGTGGAGGCCGGCGACGTACGCGAAGTGCACCACGTCGCTCTCCTGATTGGCTATGGCGCCGCCGCGGTGAATCCCTATCTCGCCATCGAGTCGGTCGAGGACCTCGCGCGACACCAGGTCTACACCAGCGTCACGCCGGAAAAGGCGGTCAGCAACGTCATCAAGGCGCTCGGCAAGGGCGTGCTCAAGGTAATGAGCAAGATGGGGGTCTCCACCGTTGCCTCCTACACCGGCGCTCAGATCTTTGAGGCGCTCGGCCTGTCCCGCGAGGTGGTCGACCGCTATTTCACCGGTACGACGAGCAAGCTTGGCGGCGTCACGCTCGAGCAGATCGCCGAGGAAGTGCGCAAGCGGCACCTGACCGCGTACCCGCTCGATGGAATCCCGCTGGCGCACCGAACGCTGGCGGTTGGTGGTGAGTACCAGTGGCGCCGCGAGGGCGAGCCGCACCTGTTCGATCCCGAGACGGTCTTCCGGCTGCAGCACTCGACCCGCTCCGGGCGCTACGACATCTTCAAGCAGTACACCCATCACATCGACACGCAGTCAGAGCGGTTGATGACTCTGCGGGGGTTGTTGAAGTTCTCCTCTGACCGCCGGCCCATTCCGATCGAGGAGGTCGAGCCGGTCAGTGAGATCGTGAAGCGCTTCTCCACCGGCGCGATGTCGTACGGCTCCATCAGCAAGGAGGCGCACGAAACGCTGGCGATTGCCATGAACAGGATCGGCGGCAAGTCCAACACCGGTGAGGGCGGGGAGGACAAGGACCGGCTCTACGATCCGGAGCGGCGGAGCGCGGTCAAGCAGGTGGCATCCGGGCGCTTTGGTGTGACATCGGACTACCTGACCAACGCATCCGATCTGCAGATCAAGATGGCCCAGGGAGCCAAGCCCGGAGAGGGCGGTCAGCTGCCCGGGCAGAAGGTCTATCCGTGGATTGCCAAGACCCGGCACTCGACGCCGGGCGTCGGATTGATCTCGCCGCCGCCACACCACGACATCTACTCGATCGAGGATCTCAAACAGCTGATCCACGACCTGAAGTGCGCCAACCCGTCGGCCCGAGTGCACGTCAAGCTCGTCGCTGAGGTCGGCGTCGGCACCGTCGCTGCCGGGGTGTCCAAGGCCAAGGCCGATGTAGTGCTGATCTCCGGACATGACGGCGGCACCGGTGCGGCCCCGTTGACATCGTTGAAGCATGCCGGAGGCCCGTGGGAACTGGGACTTGCTGAGACGCAGCAGACCCTGTTGCTCAATGGGCTCAGAGACCGGATCGTGGTGCAGGTCGACGGTCAGCTGAAGACCGGTCGCGACGTGATCATCGGCGCCCTGCTCGGAGCTGAGGAGTTCGGCTTTGCGACCGCACCGCTGGTGGTCAGCGGCTGCATCATGATGCGGGTCTGCCATCTCGACACCTGCCCGGTCGGGATTGCGACGCAGAACACTGAGCTGCGTTCGAAGTTCTCCGGGAAGCCGGAGTTCGTGATCAACTTCTTCGAGTTCATTGCTGAGGAAGTGCGCGAACACCTTGCAGCGTTGGGTTTCCGGACTCTCGCCGAGGCGATCGGCCACGTTGAGGTGCTTGACACGACTAAGGCCGAGCAACATTGGAAGGCCCATGGCCTGAACCTCCGGCCGATCTTGCACAAGCCTGATCTTGGTGAAGGTGCAGTGCTGCACAACACGACGGTTCAAGATCACGGGATCGCTGAGGCGCTTGATCAGGAATTGATCAGGATCTGTCGACCGGCGCTGGAGACCGGCGAGGCCATTCGAGCCTCGCTTCCCATCCGCAACGTTGATCGTACGGTGGGAACGATCTTGGGTCACGAAGTCACCAAGGCGACCAGGGGCGACGGCCTGCCCGACGGCACGATCGATATCACGTTCGAAGGTTCGGCCGGGCAAAGCTTCGGCGCCTTCCTCCCCGCTGGCATCACGCTGCGTCTGGAGGGCGATGCGAATGACTACCTGGCTAAGGGACTCTCGGGCGGTCGCATCGTGCTGCGCCCGGCGCGTACGGCGCAGTTCGTTGCGTCCGACAACATCATCGCCGGGAACGTGATCGCATACGGCGCAACATCGGGTGAGCTGTTCATTCGTGGCCAGGTCGGTGAGCGGTTCTGCGTCCGTAACTCTGGTGCAATTGCTGTGGTGGAGGGCCTGGGCGACCACGGCTGTGAATACATGACCGGCGGTATCGCGGTCGTACTGGGCAAGACAGGCCGCAATGTCGCGGCCGGGATGTCTGGAGGCATTGGTTACTTCCTAGACCTCGACCCGACATTGCTGAATACCGAGATGGTCGACGCACTGGTGCCGACTGACGCTGATCTTGAGTTCCTCAGGAAGCTGATCGTGCAACATCAAGAGGAGACCGGCTCCGATGTTGCCGAGTCGTTGCTTGCTGATTGGCATTCTGTCGGAAGGCGCTTCACCAAGGTGCTGCCGCGTGACTATGCGCGGGTGATCGCGGCGCGCCGGCAGGGTGAATCGGAGGGCCTCGACGAGGCCATGATCACCACCAAGATGATGGAAGC